>CAZKKX010000029.1:0-21641 GCA_964553505.1 uncultured Eubacteriales bacterium
CCTTTTAACAAATGGCATTAAAAAAGCAGAAATGAGTAAAATCAGGATTTCAATTAAGGGGAGGCTGGTTATTAAGTTCATAGTCATCTCCTTTCATCTTGCAATAAGTGATTCCACTGATGGGGCTTACTTCATCTTTAATATTTCTTCTAAATCAACGGTTCCATAGATTTCATGCATTTTTATCGTAAGAGCCAGTAAAAAAGCAGTAACACTTACTGCCACCACGATTCCTGTTAAAATCAAGGCAGAGGGAATGGGATTTACATAGGCATTTATGCCTTCATACTTATCTGTAATAATAGGTGCATTCCGCCCTGCAATATATCCCTTTGAGACTAAAAACAGAAAAACGGATGTATCCATAATATTCATACCGATTATTTTTTTAATAAGGTTTTTATTCAGCATCAGTGTAGCAAGACCGATTCCAAATAAAACAATAGAAGCCGAATCGTAGTAATTATGAAACAGTGCCATTACATTCTCCTTTACTCATTTACAAATAACGTAAATATATTATAGATAGTAGCTGATACAATCGTGCCAATAATGATATTAAGAGGCAATATAAACCCACCGCTGAAAAGATTTCCCGGTACACCGGTTGGAGGGTGAGGAAAATGAAATTGACTTCCCAAAAAGCTATATCCTTTCATTAAGCTGTATAAAATCAGTGCAAATCCGATGAGCTTCAACGCGCTGTCTTTTCTAAAGATTGAAGGTATACTGCTTTGACCGAAAGTAATATGCTTGAGAATTAAACTGGACGCAATAATCGTCCCTCCTGAAAAACCTCCTCCTGGAGAAATATGACCATACAGAATAATATATAAACCAAAAAGTTGAATGCAGGGCGTTATAAACTTTACAATATTTTTTAATATCAGATCATGCATATAAATCTCCTTTTTGCCTCAAACGATTATTCAATGCCTTTTAGAACAGCCATAACGGCAATAGCGCCTGAAAAAAGCACTGTGGCTTCTATCAAAGTATCCAATGCCCTGTAATCCAGTATTACGGCAGATACAATGTTTTTAGCGCCTGTATCAATCATGGCATTTGCAATGTATCCCTTGCTCAATGAATTGAGTTCAGGATTATCGGGGTTCCCGAATTCAGGAAGTTCTGATGCCGCTATAAGCAGAACGCCGATTATTAATACCGTAATAATGATACATACAAGATTCTTCATTTTTACTCCTCATTATTTCTCGAAGATGTATTTCTACGAATTCTTTTTAACGCAAATATAAATAAAATCGTAGTAATGCCTGCGCCCACGGAAGCCTCTGTTATGGCGAGGTCAGGGGCGTTCAACTGCTGCCATAGGATGGCCATGACCAAGCTGTAAACAGCAAAAACAATAATACTGCCCAAAAGGCTTTTTATAACCGATACGGATATAGAAAAAATCATTAGAGAAATAAGCATAATAATACTGAAAATCGCCATATAAAGCACTCCTTATAAGTGTAAGTAAAAGTAAAAATATAAGTACTGAGGTTATAGGCAGTAATAAGATAAAAGATAATAGAATTTAACCTGTAACCTATCACCTGTAATCTGTCCTCTTTCTATGCAAATCTTAAATGATAAATCTTAAATCCTTAGATCATAGATCTGAATTGTTTCCATCATTTTTTCTTACGTATGCTTCTGTAATCAAATGTGTTGCGGTAGGGCTTGTAATCCAGATAAAAATAATAATGGTAAAGATTTTTATACTGGTTAAAGAAAAGCCCTGAATAATAATCAAAGAGGACAAAGATAACAAAGCTCCTAAAGTATCACATTTTGCTGCGCTGTGGGCGCGCGTAAGGATATCCGGAAGCCTAAGGATTCCTATCGTCCCTACAAGCAAAAAGAACAAACCGCCTGTGAGGAGAATCATACATATTATATCTTTCATTGTTCTTCTCCTGCTCCGATGGTTTTTGAAATAATAATGGAAGCAATAAAGCTTATCATGGCATAAGTCAGTGCCACATCAACGAAAAAGGACTCCTTTAACAAAAAAGATATCATTGTAATAATGACAATGATCTTTGTACAGACTACATTTACAGCAATGATTCTATCGGCTGTTTCAGGACCGCTGATGGCTCTGATCATACATAACAAAACAGACCCGGATAGAATAATTGTCGAAATTTTAATGAAAAACGTCATGGCATCACATCCTCAATTTTTCTGAGCATTTTTTCAAAAACATAACTTTCCGGGATAATTGCAAATTTTTGATCGAGACAGTGAATCAGAAGCTGATTATCTGTAATAGAAACCGTCAAGGTCCCCGGAGTAAGTGTAATGGAATTTGCTAATAATACCTTCAAAGTGTCAGATTTAACCTGTGTTTCAAAATGAATCATGACCGGAACAATGTTTATTTTTTTTGATAAAACAATAGCAGCAACATGAAAATTTGCTGAAATAATATTCATGAGCAATATTAAGAAGTACCATAAAAAATATGCAAAAGTAAGAATATTTGATTTAATAGTCATAAGATGCACACTACCTATTTCTATCAGAGATTTTTAATGATAAGTGCTTCAGGTTATGGAAATGAATGTCTGAACGAATTAGGAACATGCCTATACCGGCACCTATAATCAATGTTTCAAAAGAGATATTTCCTATAAAGACAACCCATAACATTGTCAAAAGAATCATTTTGAGAATCATAAATATTCACCTTTCTTTTCACTGATACTGAAACCGTATACATTTTACAAATGAAAATATAAATATTTGTGAATTAGTACATTTGTAATAATATAGCAAATAATATGCCAAATAATTTTCTGAAAATTATAAAAATTATAAGAGTTGATAAATACACGTTTATTGGAATTTCAATAATTAAGGGAAATAGCAAAAAAAGAAAAAAATACTGAAAATGATGAGAACTATAATAGAATTGATTCAATATGATACAAAAAAGAAAAAATAGTAAAAAGACATGCATCAAAATGATACACGTCAAACAGAAATATCATATTTTTCTATTTTTCTGTATAGTGTGCTTCTGCCAATTTTCAAAATTTCGGCTGTTTTTGAGAAATTATATCTGGTGGTTTCAAGTGTCTTAATAATGGCTTTTTTTTCTATTTCGTCCAATGAGGGAAGAGACTCAGGACTTTCTTGAGAAATAGTAGAGCCGTCTGTTATATGTTCAGGTATATTGGAATATGTAAGGTTTGTATTATTCTTAGCCGTATTTAGAATTAATTGTAGAGTATTCTGCAGTTCCCTGACATTTCCCGGCCATGGGTATAACTCAAGAGCCCTGTAGAACTCAGGAGAAATGCCGGAAAAGTTTTTCTGAATTTTTGAAGAATATTTTTCAATAAAATAATTAATAAATACACGAATATCATCTTTTCTTTCTCTTAAAGTCGGAATTTGAATAGGAAACACATTCAACCTATAATAAAGATCTTCTCTGAAATTTCCGGAAGCTGCTTCTTTCTGTAAATCTTTATTGGTAGCTGCGATGACTCTGACATCTACAGGTATTACCTCATTTCCTCCCACACGGGTAATTCTTTTTGTTTCTAAAACACGTAAAAGGCTTACCTGAGCATCAAAAGGCATATCACCGATTTCATCTAAAAAAAGAGTTCCGCCGTCAGCAAGTTCAAATTTGCCTGCATGACCACCTTCGCGTGCGCCTGTAAAGGCGCCTTCTACATACCCGAAGAGTTCGCTGGCTACCAGCTCTCTGGGAATTGCACCGCAGTTCAGGAATACAAAGGGTTTTTCCTTTCTGCAGCTTGCATTATGGATGGCTTGAGCAAACATTTCCTTCCCGGTTCCACTTTCTCCTTGGAGCAGAATGGTGGAATCAATACCAGAAGAAATTTTTGCCAGATTAAGGGTGGATTTCAGTTTTTCGGATTTACCCACGATATCATTAAAAGTAAATATTGCAGAAGCACCAACGATCTTGTTGACCATTTTATGAATGACTTTTGCTTCATTTATTATAAAAACAATAAGCTTTGGAGCTTCGTCGGTTTTAAGATAACTGACATCTACGATAAACTTTTTTTTCCTTCCCTTGCCGGTGATAAATTCAAGCTCTTCTTCAAATATAGAATCATTTAATGTAAAAATTCTTTCATAAGTTTTTTTGTGGCGCAAAAAGCGTTCCAAATTATACTTTTCAATTTTTCTTTTATCGGTTTCCAGTAATTCACGTGCCAGCGCATTGGCATTTAATATATTTCCTTCGCCTGTTACTGCAATAATTCCTTCTGAGATGGTTTCCATAATCTCATAAAAGTTCTTATTCATGGACTGGAGGAATTGATTAACTTGCTGCAATCTGAGCTCTCTTTTTATGGCTTCTGCTGCAGCTGTGGTCATTCCCAGGGTATGGGGATGAACCATGGAATAGTTTCCCGTAATACTTAAAATTCCGATGATTTCATTATACTTATCTTTGATAGGACTTGCGGATGTTGTCAGGTCGTGGAATTTAGACATGTAATGTTCACTGCCCATAATTTGTACAGGCTTTTTAAGTAAGAGCGAGAGCCCGATGGCATTTGTTCCTGCATTTTCTTCTCTTAAATTATAACCGTTCTGAAGATAAGTTTTACCAAATCTTGCTATAAACCCTTTTTCACCTATATGATCCAAAATGTAGCCCTCTTTATCGGAAAGACGGATAATAAAATCTGTATTTCCCACGATACTATAGATGCTGCTCATAAATGGTTTAGCTACATCAAGTAATTGCTTGTTTTCTTCTTGCCTTGCTATTATTTCTTTTTCCGGAAGATGAAACGTTGGAATTCTGTTGTTAGGATTTATTCCGTAAGCAGCACTTCTTTTCCATGATTCTAAGACGTAAGGTTTCAGTTTATCGGTTTCTATAGGCAAACCGGATACAAATTGTTCCCATGCATTATGTATGATACTGTTACTTAAGAAAGGATTTTTAAATGCCATTTTTGTGCCCCCTTATCATATATTCAGATTGTACCATAATGATACAAAACAGAAAAGAGAAATAAATATAGAATATGTGTAAATCTTATCTGTATTTAATCTGTCCCCTGTGACTTGCAAACTTATGTTTGGCGTTGCCAATTTTGCTTTACAAAATAAAAGGTTATGATAAAATAGTTTCAATGTAATTTAAAAAACATACTATAATATAAATTTATATTTATAATTTTATTTTCAATTAAACAGGCAGGTGTTATTATGGGCTCAAAAGTAGCTAAATTTGGAGGGAGCTCTCTTTCTGATTCTTTCCAATTTGAAAAAGTAAAACGTATTATAAAATCTGATTCTCAGAGAAGATATATTGTACCTTCAGCACCTGGGAAAAGATTTGCAGAGGACAATAAAGTAACGGATTTGTTATATCTGTGCAAAACACATATAGAACATAATGTTCCTTTTGACCAGGTTTTTCAGGTAATTTGCGACAGATACATTTCTATTGCTTATAATTTAAAACTAAAGATTGAGTTGCAGCCTTATTTTAATGAGATAAAAGAAAATATGATTAATGGCGCGACTGTTGACTATATTGCCAGCAGAGGTGAGTTTTTAAACGGTCTGCTTCTTTCAGAATACCTGGATTTCCAATTAATAGATGCCAAGGATGTTGTTCTTTTTGATAAAAGAGGTCGTTTTCTGGAGGAAGAAACAAATAATGCCTTAAAGACAGAATTAAGGAGTCATGAAAAGGCGGTAGTTCCCGGTTTTTATGGTTCTCTTCCAGACGGCAGAATTAAAACTTTCTCCCGGGGAGGGTCTGATATTACGGGAGCACTTGTGGCAAAAGCGGCAGATGCAGATGTATATGAAAATTGGACGGATGTATCCGGATTTTTGATGGCAGACCCAAGAATAGTTCAAAATCCAAAACCTATTAAAATCATTACGTATAAAGAACTTAGAGAGCTTTCTTATATGGGAGCTTCCGTATTACATGAGGATGCGGTATTTCCTGTAAGGCAGGTGGATATACCTATAAATATAAAAAATACCAATGAACCTGATCATCCCGGCACCATAATTGTGTCTGATGCAAATGAAAGTCATGATGATTATGTCATAACAGGAATTGCAGGAAGAAAAGGTTTTACCGTTATAGCTATTTACAAAAACAGGATGAACGCAGAAGTCGGTTTCATCAAGAGAATTTTATCCATACTGGAGGATTATAAGATTTCTATTGAGCATATTCCTTCCGGGATTGATACTGTATCTGTTGTAATATCTAATTCTAATATAGAAAACGACATAGAAGACATCATAGATGAAATGAACAAAAAACTTCATCCGGATTCCATCGATGTGTATTCGGATATGGCGCTTATTGCTACTGTTGGATATGGAATGTCCAGAAGAAGAGGTGTCGCAGCAAAGCTTTTTACAGCCTTATCAGAAGCAGGTGTCAATATAAGAATGATTGATCAGGGTTCTAGTGAAATCAATATTATTACCGGAGTAGAAAATGATGATTTTGAAAAGGCTATTCAGGCAATCTATAATTCATTTGTAAACCGCCTCTAATAAAAAACGGAGAGAGAGGGAAAGGAATGAAATTAACTGAAAAACAAAAGAAAATACTTAAGTGGACATATGGACTTTTATTAGCAGTCATCATACAGCAATTATTAACCCGATGCGGGATTAGTTTCTGGTAAAATACAATTACGGGTTTAAGGAATGCACCCTTATATCGACAGGTCAGACGGTTCCAATGACATGGGATTTTATGTCATCGGAGCCTATTTGATTATTGGTTTAAATTTCAAAAATGTGTTAAAATAAACAGAGTCAATGAATGAAAAAAATTAATATAAAAGATTTGTTCTAAAAGGAGATGGGGAATAATGGGTCTTATGGAAAAGTTGTTCGGAGACCTGAATGAAAAAGAGATAAAGAAACTTTCTAAAACGGTGAATTTTATCGAATCTTTGGATGATGAGATGCAAAAATTAAGCGATGAAGAGCTTAAAAATAAAACAGAAGTGTTTAGAAAAAGACTTTCGGATGGAGAGACCCTGGATGATTTGCTACCTGAAGCTTTTGCAGTAGCAAGAGAAGCTTCGGCAAGATCATTGGGAATGAAACATTTCAGGGTTCAGCTTTTAGGGGGTATTGTTCTTCATCAAGGCAGAACTGCAGAAATGAAAACAGGTGAAGGAAAAACGCTTGTTGCCACACTTCCGGTTTATCTCAATGCATTAGAAGGAAAAGGCGTTCATGTAGTTACGGTAAATGACTATCTTGCAAAACGTGATATGGAATGGATGGGAAAGCTATATTCCTTTTTAGGTCTCAGCGTGGGATGTGTGATCCATGGTTTGACAAATGAACAGAGAAAAGCAGCCTATGATTGTGACATTACTTATGGTACAAATAATGAATTTGGGTTTGACTATTTAAGAGATAATATGGTGATATATAAAGATGATATGGTTCAAAGAGAACTGAATTATGCCATAATCGATGAAGTGGACAGTATATTGATTGATGAAGCCAGGACACCTCTGATTATTTCGGGAGCAGGTCAAGAGTCAACTAAACTTTACACAGATGCAAATCAATTTTCAAAAAGATTTAAAAATGAAATAGACTTTACAATCGATGAAAAAGCGAAATCCATTTCATTAACAGAAGAAGGTGTTGAGAAAGCTGAAAAGCACTTTAAGGTGGAGAATTTAGCCGATCCGGAAAACATGGAACTAAATCATCATATTCTTCAGGCACTTAAAGCACAGAACCTAATGAAAAGAGATGTGGATTATGTAATCAATGAGGGGCAGATTGTTATTGTAGATGAATTCACAGGGCGGTTAATGTTTGGTAGGCGCTATAGTGAGGGTTTGCATCAGGCTATCGAAGCAAAGGAGGGTCTTCAGGTCAGAAGAGAATCAAAAACACTTGCTACCATAACATTGCAGAATTATTTTAGAATGTATCAAAAGCTTTCAGGTATGACGGGAACTGCTAAAACCGAAGAAGATGAATTCAAACAGATATATAACATGGACGTAGTGACCATTCCAACAAACAAACCAATTAAACGTGATGATATGCCGGATTCTATCTATGGTACACAAGTAGGTAAATATAAATCCATAATTAATCAGATTGTTGAGAAACATAAGACCGGTCAACCGGTACTGGTAGGAACCATATCCATAGAAAAGTCGGAGCTTATCAGCGAACTTCTCAAAAAACAAGGGATAAAACATAATGTTCTTAATGCCAAACACCATGAAAAAGAAGCAGAAATCATTGCCGAAGCAGGTAGGCTGCATTCTGTTACCATTGCCACTAACATGGCAGGAAGAGGTACGGACATCATCTTAGGCGGAAATCCGGAGTTTGAAGCAAAATTAGAAATGAGAAAAAATGGTTATGATGATGGGACGATTTCCTTTGCTGCAAGCTTTATGCCCACAGAAGATGAAGAGCTTCTGAAAGCAAGAAAAGAATTCGGAGAAATTTTTGAACGCTATAAAGAAGAGCGGAGTCAGGAGCATGATAAAGTTGTAGCAGTCGGAGGACTCCATATTATAGGGACGGAAAGACATGAATCAAGAAGAATAGATAACCAGCTCCGGGGACGTTCAGGAAGGCAGGGAGACCCCGGATCGTCACAATTTTTTATTGCATTAGACGACGAACTTATGAGGCTTTTTGGAGGCGAAAGGATTCAGGGATTTGTTGCCAAAATGGGGATGCAGGATGACGAGCCCATTGAAGCAAATATGTTGACAAAGTCAATTGAAAACGCCCAGAAAAAAGTTGAAGGCAGAAACTTTGCAATACGAAAATATGTTCTTCAATATGATGATGTCATGAATAAACAGAGAGAGGTTATCTATAAAGAAAGAAAAAAAGTTCTGGAAGGAGAAAACCTCAGAGATCATATTATTGGTATGTTTGGAACCATCGTTGACGAGTTCATTGAAACCTATACGGCTGATACTAAATATCCTGAAGAATGGAATCTTACAGACCTCGAGACAGCATTAAAGCCTTATCTTTCTGATATAGTTCTGGAATTTGAAAACCTTTCGGATATGGAAGTATCAGATTTAAAGAATAGTATAATGGAAAGAGGAGAAGAAGCCTATAAAGCGAAAGAAGAAGAAATTGGCATTGACAGAATGCGAGAACTCGAAAGAGTGATACTTCTGAAAGTTGTCGATACTAAGTGGATGGATCATATCGATGCTATGGACCAGTTGAAACAAGGTATCGGGTTAAGGGCAATTGGTCATGAAGATCCTGCCAGAGCTTATCAGAATGAAGGTTTCGATATGTTTGAAGGAATGATAAAAAGCATTCAGGAAGATACAGTGAAGCATATGCTGAATGTAACGATTCAGACAAATACTCAAAGAAAACAGGTTATTGAAATAGGTGATGCCCAGAAAGAGGTTTTTGAAGGCAATACACCAAATCAGGATATGCCGGAAAGGCCCGCACCGGCGCCTAACCGTTCTGTGGAAAAACAGCAGCCTATAAAAAAGGAAAAAAGTGTTGGCAGAAATGATCCTTGCCCATGTGGAAGCGGGAAAAAGTACAAAAAGTGCTGTGGAAGAAACCAAACCGAATAAAGATAAAAATAAAAGATAAAAGCAGAGAACAGACCCTAACATCTAATCTCTAACCACTAATAAGGAAAAGGATGTGATTATATGATTCAGCTTGAACAAATCAAGTTTGAGCTTGAAGGAATTGAAAAAGACATAAAAGAATTGGGTGTTTCCCTTTGACATTGCAAACCTAAAAAAAGATGCCGAATCTTTAGAAAAAAAGACCATACAGGAAGGATTCTGGGATGATCATGAAAGTGCCCAGAAAATACTCAGAAAGAAAAAATTTATAGAAACGAAAATCGAAGGTTATGAAAAATTGTATCAGGACTTTGAAGATATTGATGTTATGATCGACCTGGCAATTGAAGAATCGGAAGAATCACTGGTGGGTGAAATAGAAGAGGCTTTTCAGTTTCTTGTCCACCGGATAGAAGAAATGAAGATAGACACTCTTTTAAACGGTGAATATGATAAAAACAATGCGATTATTTCCATTCATGCAGGCTCAGGAGGTCTTGACGCCCAGGACTGGGCAGAAATGCTCATGAGAATGTATACAAGATGGGCCGACAGCAAAGGCTTTAAAATCAAAACCCTTGATTACCTTCCTGACAAGGAAGCAGGTATTAAAAGTGCCAACTTTCTGATAGAGGGAGAAAATGCATATGGGTATTTAAAAAATGAAAAAGGCGTACACAGAATTGTAAGGATATCACCTTTTGATTCTTCAGGGAGAAGACACACTTCCTTTGCTTCATTGGATGTTATGCCGGAGTTGGATGAAAATATAGAAATCAATATCAACCCGGACGATCTCCGGATTGATACTTATCGTTCAAGTGGAGCAGGTGGGCAACACGTTAATAAGACAGATTCTGCAATCCGAATTACACATTTGCCCACAAATATTGTGGTAACATGTCAGAATGAAAGATCCCAGCACCAGAATAAAGATACGGCCATGAAAATTCTGATGGCAAAACTCCTTGATTTAAAAGAAAGAGAGCAAAAGGAAAAAATAGAAGAACTGAAAGGAGACTACGGTCAGATCTCCTGGGGAAATCAAATCCGTTCCTATGTTTTTCATCCCTATACCATGGTAAAAGACCATAGGACTAATGCGGAAGTAGGAAATGTACAGGCAGTCATGGACGGTGGTATAGATAATTTCATCAATGAAAAGCTTCAGCAGGACGCGCAAAGCAGGAATTAATCTTCAAGACAACAGATAATATATAAAAGATAACAGTTAAGGAGTATTTTGTTTTACAAAATCCCCATCATTTCCTTATATTGTATGGGCAACCTTTTTGGTTGTCCTAATATATCCAAAAATATCATCTTGAAAAAATGTTTGAGATATGTTAAATTAGTATAGTTCACTATTCAGTGTGGAGAGGTGACCGAGTGGCTAAGGGGCACGCCTGGAAAGCGTGTAAGGTGTAACAGCCCCACGGGTTCGAGTCCCGTCCTCTCCGCCAATGCTGTGCTAGCCGGGGAGGTAGCGGTGCCCTGTTACCTGCAATCCGCTATAGCAGGGGTGAATTCCTGTCTGAGGCTTGCTGTTGTAAGGCAGCCCTATGTAATAGGCGTTGAGAATTGGACCCTGTGCAATAGAAGTTCGTGAACGCGTCAGGTCCGGAAGGAAGCAGCGATAAGCGGATTATTCTATGTGCCGCAGATTTGTCTGATTTGAGTTTCTTGCATAAACAGCGCTTGGAACAGTATGTCAAAGGCAGGTGCACAGCTTAATTATTGTAAAATAACTACTTGTTTTGAGGCCGAAAAGGTCCTTTTTTTTTACATTACAAATTTAAGAAGCAAGAATTTAAATTAAGATTGATGGCGGAATTTTACTAAGAGCTATGGACAAAATCTCCTTCATTAAATCTTAAATCAAAATGTGAAGTATGATATAATACATATTAAATATGGGTTTTGTGCAAACAAAACTTCTTGAAGTGTTATCTCTTATCTATTATCTTTTAGCTTATAAATAGGAGAGGGAGGTGCCGGAATGACTTATAAAGCGATATATAGACAATGGCGGCCTGGTAATTTTGAAGAAATGATTGGGCAGCAGCATGTGACTAAAATATTGATGAACCAAATTCAGAACAATCAAACCGGTCATGCTTACCTTTTTTGTGGTACAAGGGGAACAGGTAAAACATCAGCCGCTAAAATACTGGCAAAAGGAGTTAACTGCCTTTCTGAAGACAGAAAACCGTGTGGGAAATGTGAAAACTGTATAAGTATTCAGGACGAAACTTTCATGGATGTTATAGAAATGGATGCTGCTTCCAATAATGGAGTAGATAATATCAGGGAGTTAAGAGAAAGCATAAAATATCCTCCTGCAAAAGGGAAATACAAGGTATATATCATAGATGAAGTTCATATGCTTTCCACAGGAGCTTTTAATGCACTCTTGAAAACATTGGAAGAACCGCCTTCGTATATAAAATTCATTCTTGCCACTACTGAAGTGCATAAACTGCCTGCCACTATTCTTTCAAGGTGCCAGAGATTTGATTTTCGACGAATAAGTGAGCAGGAAATCATCGATAGAATGGAATATATTTGTACAAATATGAGTATAGAAATGGAATTAAGCGCCCTTGCACTTATTGCGAAAAATGCAGAAGGTTCAGTAAGAGATGCTTTGAGTATACTGGATCAGTGTTTTGCTATGGGAGGAGATAGCATAACCAGAGAAGCTGTTGTCGATGTATTAGGTACGGCTGATGATGAGTTCATGCTGGCACTGACAGATAGTATTGAAGGAAGAAATACTTTGAAAGCAATATCTTTAATAAATGAGATAACAACACAAGGCAAAGATATTCAGCAAGTTATAAAGGATTGGATTTTTCATTACAGAAATCTATTAATGAGTAAAATAACAAAGGATTTGGAGTCGGTTGTCTCCATGTCTTCTGAAAACATAGAAAGATTAAAGGCACAAGGGGAGAAGCTGACCATGCCTTCCATAAATAATGCTATTATGGAGCTTTCGAAAACTTCAGCAGAAGCGAAGTGGTCTTCTCAACCAAAAATCCTACTTGAGCTGGCAATTGTAAAACTGTGTGCGCCAGAAATGAATAAGTCACCGGAGGGATTGCTTGAGAGGATAGAGGTACTGGAAAAAGCAGTTAAACAAGGAGCAGAAATTATACCGGAAAACAATTCTGAAACATCAAAAAATCAAGTTGCCCAAGATAAGAACACAAAGCCTGAGAAAACAGAGAAAAAGAATTCAGGACTGAAAACAAAACTAAATAGTAAAGAATATCAGGAATTGTGGAAGAAAATAATTACGGATGCAAGAAAAGAACGACCTTCTCTAACAATGCTCAGTAGAGGAATAACCATGGAATCTATAGATGAAGATACATTTTTACTTCATTCGGAAAGTGAGGCAAAAAAAGAATATCTGTACAAAAATAAAGATTTGGTTGAAAAGCTGTTTGAAAAATACACTTCTAAAAAGTTAAAACTTCAATGTATCATAATTGATAGCGGGAGTAAGAATCACTCGGAACAAGTGACCGGGAAAGAGGAAGACATAAGAAAAGAGCTTGAATCGATTTTTGGAAGTGAAAAAGTTAGTATTGTTGAAGAATAGTGCCAGGTTGGTTATAATATTAAAGAATAGAAAAGAAAAGGATTGAATTGCAAAAAGGAAGCGAGGTAAAGCAAATTGGGAAAAGGTAAAAATAAAATGACGGGGATGCCCGGAAACATGGGAAACATGATGAAACAAGTTCAACAAATGCAGAAACAAATGCAGCAAATGCAGGAAGAACTTGAACAGAAAGAAATAGATGCAACTGCCGGGGGCGGTGCTGTTTCTGTGAAAGTAAACGGAAAAAAAGAGATTCTCGAAATAAAAATAAGTGCCGATGTTGTAGATCCTGATGATGTTGAGATGCTGCAGGACTTGATTACAGCAGCTGTAAATGAAGCGTTGAGAAAAGTAGAAGAAATGACTTCGGGAGAAATGGGCAAACTTACCGGAGGTCTCAATATCCCCGGATTATAAAGAATTGACAATGAACAAGTTTAAGCGCAAGTAACTCCTTTTAACTTACACTTAAACTTACACTTACACTATTGCGAGCACAGCGCAGCAATCTCTGTCACCTGTAACCTGTAATCTGTTCTATGCAAATCATATATCTTATATCGAGGTAATCAAATGAAATATTATGCGCGACCCGTTGTAAAACTAATTGAAGAATTGTCCAAATTGCCGGGAATAGGTGGTAAAAGTGCTCACCGCCTGGCTTTTCACATTCTCAGCATGGATGAAAAAGTAGCTTTAGGGATTGCGTCTTCTATTATAGAAGCAAAAAAGAAGATCAAAAAATGTTCTGTTTGCGGGAACCTGACAGATGTTGATCCTTGTATTATATGTTCGGATGAGAAGAGGGAGAATTCTATTATATGTGTTGTTGAAAACTCCAAAGATATTGCAGCAATGGAACGTATAAAAGAATTCAAAGGTAAATACCATGTGCTTCATGGTGCTATTTCACCTATGGATGGGATCGGGCCTGAAGATATTAATCTTAAATCTCTTATTTTGCGTCTACAAAAGGAAGATGTACATGAGATTATTTTAGCTACAAATCCCAATATTGAAGGTGAAGCGACAGCGATGTATATTGCACGACTCATCAAACCTTCAGGGATCAAAGTTACAAGGATCGCCCACGGCATCCCCATAGGAGGGGACCTTGAATATGCCGATGAAGTAACATTGTCCAAGGCAATGGAAGGTCGGAGAGAACTTTAAGAGGTTAGAGATTAGGGGTTAGTGACTAGTGAAGGCGGATTTTGTTCCAAAATCATATTAATAAATTGCTTCAGAGGTTCTGAATGAATTAAAATAGCAATTAGAAATCAAAAAGTTCGGTGGGAGCACCGAACTTTTATTTGTATATTATTGTTGTTGCCGAGATAGAAACTTCAACTCAAGATTCTATTTACTGTCTTCGTAATGCTACAACAGGTGGAATTGAAGAAGCTGAAAATGCAGGATACACCCCGAAAATAGTGCCTGAACACAGAGCCACAATTGTTGCGATGAAAATAGCTTTTATACTTATGGCAGTATCAAAACCGTAGTTTTCAAAAATCATGGTGCCTCCAATTCCTAATATGATTCCCACAAAGCTGCCCATGAGACTTATGAACAAAGCTTCAAGAAGGAATTGGATAAGAAGATCATTCTTTTGAGCCCCTAAGGCTCTGCGCAAACCGATTTCTCCTGTTCTCTCGGTGACTGCAACCAGCATGATATTCATGATCCCCAGACCGCCGACAAGTAATGAAACTGCTGCTATACCTCCCAACAACAAAGACATGACACGATTAGCTTCATCGGCTTCCTGAACCATTTGGTTCAGATTGGTGATGGTAATGATATCTTTGCTTTCATTGGAGGAAATAGGCGAAGAATTGCCGCTTTCCATATACATTTGTTTTTCCATTATTTCCATTTCCATCCCTGCCGGCATCGGCTGAGCACTTGAATTGGCACTACCGCCGGTTGGAGCGGCGCCGCCGCTGGGTGCGGTGTTTTCACCAATATTGAGCATTCTCTTGATGATTCTTCCCAGTTGTACTACAGCAAGGTTTGCTTCGTCACGAGAATTCGCCTTGCACCATATTTCTTCCACAGTTCTTTTTTCGGCAATTTTTTGAGCACATGTGTAAGGGACGATGATTTTATTATCCACATTATCGGATTTACCGGCACCTTTTTCTTCCAAGACGCCAATAATCTGATAACTTTCCCCGTTAAGTGAAATATATCTTCCTATTGGAGAGCGACCGCCCATCAGGTTTTTTCCAATGGTGTTTCCTACTACGGCTACATTTGATCGCAACTTTATATGATAGGGAGAAATGAATTCGCCGTCGATTATTTCATAGTCTCTTATTTCCTTGAACTGTTCATTGACTCCCATTACATTGATGTCCATGCGGCTTCGTTTCCATTGCATTTGTGTTTCTACATTGACCATTGGACTGCTGTAATCCATTCCTTGAACACGTTCTGTCAATTGTTCTATGATTTCAGGATCAAATTCGTATTCAGGATTATGGACGGCAATTTTAATTACATTTGTTCCGAGACTTTCAAATTGCTCCATGACAGCGACTCTGGCGCCTTCACCTATTCCCATGAGAGATACTACTGATGCTACGCCGATTGTAACACCAAGTACAGTCAATGTGGTTCGAAGAGGATTTAATATTAATCCTTGAAGAGCCATTTTAGCAGTAAAAAGAAACTTTATTAATACTGTCTGATTTAATTTTTTATCCATCATAACTGAGCCTCCGGGTGCTATTTGCCATCTGTTGAATCGTCACCATCTGAACCGCCTCCTGAAGGAATCAAAGAATCCTCTGCTTGGATATGTTCGCTGGGCAACATATCACTGCTGCTGCCTGTTATTACCAGTTGACCTTCTTCCAAGCCTTCCAGTACTTCAGCAAAGCGGTCGTTCATCAGTCCTAAAGTGACATTTTTTAGTTGTGGCATATCATTTTCCAGAACTTCCACCATCTGTTCACCGTTTTCATCAAATACTGCTTCGACAGGGATAATCAGCACATCTTCCGCACTGCCGGCATCGATGTAAGCGGTGGCCTGCATACCGGGTCTAAGCCCTTCGCCTCCGGAAACTTCCACATTCACATCGTATTTGGTTACGCCTCCTGATTGGTTCCCTCGTGTCGATACATTCATAACGGTACCGTTAAATGTAGATCCCGGCATGGCATCTACCGTTACGGATACGGGAGCTCCTTGTACTACATTGACAATATCGATATCATCAACTTGGATCCAAAGTAACATGCGATCCGTATTATAGATATTTCCGAGCCAATCCCAGATGGATACCGTATCTCCCACGTTTACATCCAAGTTTGAAATAATGCCGTTTATGGTTGATCGTACTTCCAGATAACTAAATTGTTCTTCCAGTTGTGAAATAGTTCGTTTGATACGGCGTACCTGATCAAGTTTGCTGCGAATTTTTTCCTGCATATCATCTCCTGATAAGGTAACGATGGGATCGCCTTTTTTCACAAGTTCATAGCTGTCCGCATGTATATCTGTGACGATGGTGTTATCTACCTTGTTGAGAATTTTCTCTTCTTCCATAAATCCGTCAACAGTGGCATTATACTTAAAGTAGTATATGCCCATATCGTCGGTGGGCAGACCAACGGCAACACGCATGTCTTTTTGAACCAAGCCGGGGTTTTCTCCGGTAATATATGCCGTATAAGCATATCCCGACGTATACTGAGAACCCTCTTCCTGAGTTGGAATAGGTGTACTGCTGATATCTGAAATAGTGCCCTCCATAGTTCCTGAGAAATTTGGAAAATCTAACAGAACTTTATCTCCTTGCTTGACTTGTGCTTTTTCTCCTGTTGTTAATTTAGCTTTGACTCTAAACTTTGAGTCGTCAACAATGGTTGCTATAATTTCTCCCACGTCTAAAGTACCCCCCTCAGTTATATCCAGATTTATGACCCGTCCGTCAATAGGCGAAGAGAGTACAATTCCTCTGGAAGGGTTAAGACTTTCTACTTCTGACTTTGGTCTTCCGGACATTTCGGATAGCTCTGTCAGAAGGGAATCTAAGTCATCTTTGTTTGTATCCAGAGTACTTTCCAAATCAGGGGAAGCCAGTTTCATAATAAGCTGTCCCTGAGTTACGGGGTTTCCTTCTTCCAAAAGTATTTCGTCTACAACAAAATTTACTGAAGGCATATCCCAGGATCGGCGATTATTAGATATTTGAATTTCACCGCCATATGTAGGTTGAAGCATGCCTTTGGCTTTTACGCCAACCTGAATATCGCTTTTTATTACTTCGGCAGTTGAATATATTGGTCCGTCAGTCTTGTTGGAGTTATTTCCAATTAGCACTTTTATAGATAAGAACAATCCGATAAACACAACAAGAACGACTAAGCCAACAACAGCAAATTGTTTTTTCTTCTTTTTATCCATTTTTACATGTTACCTCCCTATCAAGACCTGAGTTAGATTCAATTTTTTGTATCTTTCCGTCCATCATATGAAATGTTTTTTTCCCATATTCTGAAACTTTTGCATCGTGTGTTACCTGAATAATGGTAACCCCGAGATCATTGTTTAATTTTTGAAACAAATACATAATGGATTCGCCGGTATGAGAATCCAAGGCGCCCGTAGGCTCATCGGCTAAAATCAGCTTTGGGTCTGTTACCAATGCCCTTGCAATGGCAACTCTCTGCTGTTGGCCTCCTGAAAGTTGTGTGGGCAGATGCAAAGTACGATCTTTCAGACCAACCATTTCCAGAGCTTTCTCTGATAACTCTTTACGCTGATTACTGGGGATACCCCTGTATATTAACGGCAGTTCTACGTTGCCTAATGCAGAAAGATTGGATAGTAAGTGAAACCCTTGAAACACAAAACCAATCATTTTATTACGCATTAAAGATAGTTCCGTGTCACTCATAGATTCAACATGTTTATCATTAAGCTTATAAGTTCCCGAAGTAGGGAGGTCAAGGCAGCCGATTATATTTAATAGAGTGGATTTTCCTGAGCCTGAAGGGCCCATGATAGAAACATATTCTTTTTCTTCAATAGAAAGGCTGACATCCACAAGCGCATTGACCTCAACATCACCTAAATGATAAACTTTGGCAATATTGTGAAGTTCTAATAATGGCATACTATTCTCCTTATAATTCCTATAATAAAGTTGTCTGAATTAATTAGACTGTAAGATTACTTTATTAGTTCCGGATATGATTAATTTTTCTTTGGAAGATATAAGCCTATTCAACAGTTATTTGACTTAAAAATATTTTAAGGTTGTTGAGTATGCATTAATATGCAATAGACCTTATCTTCTTGAAATATGTACATTTTAAGTACGGAAGTACGATTAAAATCATGTATTATAGGTGTGTCCAGTGTACTATGATTCACAGTACAAACAAAGTATACTTGCAATTGGGTTAAATGTCAATAAATTAAAGATTCAGAAAACAACAGACAGAAAGGTTTGATTCATAAATACTCCAATATAAGAATAAATATTTTAAATATAAAATTTATATTATTGTGTATAAAACAACATGACATGTCAATAATTCTAAGTAGAAGGGAATAATGGAAATACCAGGTAAAGAGGTGATTTTATTTGAACGGCAACAGAGAAACCATGACATTCCGACATAAAATAGAAAATATTTATACAAGGGTTTTCAACCCTGAAAGGCTGATATCGGATGATGAAAGATTATTAAGCATGTTGCAGGAGGCTCGTGATGACTGGAAAAGAGCCGAAGCTCATTTTCAGGAAGTAACGGATTCGGATCTTATAGATCATACTATTTACGATCTTCAAGCAGCAAAAACCAGATATTCTTATTTATTAAAAATAGTTAAAGAGAAAGGAATAAAATGTGATTTTCAATAACCTGTAAAGAGTTTTTTTGAAAGCTTTTAATTGTCTTTCCGGCAATAAAAGCTTTTTATTTTTAACTTCCACTTTGCGAATAATCTGATATAATGTCAATAAGCAGAGTAATTGGCAGAATTGGGGTGAGGGAATGTTCGGAAAGGCTCTGATAATAGAATTATTTTTAGCAATCGTTTTATACATCATTTATAAAATCTTCTTTTCATTAAATTCAGAGAAAAGAAGAATTGCAAGAATTCAAAAAGAAATTCAAAAAGAACAGGAAAAGGAAGAAAAACGCGAAGCTCACATTCAAGAAACGATTCAAAAAAATATGCAGACTTTTGAAATGCTTGCCAAAGTATCTTACCTAAAAAAAGAAAAAAGCATTATGGAATACTTATCTAAAGTAGATTTATCACATGAATTAAATTATGATTTTGATAGCAAGGAGCTAACATTACAAGAACAAAAAGCTTTTTATGAAGAACAGATAGAGAAAATCAAAGATATTCGTACAAATATACTGCCATCAGTAACACGTTTGCCCGCTTTACTTATGAAGCTGTATAAATGGCACACCTTTTGTAGTGACTATTCCGTCCATTTATTTGATATTATTAAAAATTCAGGGTTTGACTTTGTCCAAGAGGCTCAAAAAATCTATAAGGATTCTATTGTATTTAAAAATGAATTCGAAAAAATTACCAATGAGGTGGATAAGAAGTACCATATTGTATGTACTGCAGAAGATAGAAGAAAGAAACTCGGTAAGGAACTGGACCGATTAAAGAAGGAAGCAATACAACTGTCTAATGTTAAATTTTCTGGAGAGAGTTTTAATATTTCTTTTGACAATATTGTTGTTTCAGAAAATGGAATGTTTTGCTTGACTATAAAGTATTTAGACCGGGAAAGAATAGAAAAAATATACATAACAGAAGATGAAAAATGGACAGGGCAACTTGATAATGGAGACAGATATTACATTGAACCGGTGGCACCTCAGTTTTTTAATAATATGCAGCAGTTTCAAAAACTTATAAACCAAAAATTAAAAGAAAAACATGGAACGGATGCACCATATATAAGAGCATATCCTATTGTAATTGTTGCTGAAGAGAATATTATGATTAGCAACGAAAGTGAACTGCCCGTCCAGAAACTTCCAAATGTATTCAACCATATTCAATTATTTAAGGGCGGAAAGATACCAATTGAGTATTTGCAGCATATTAAAGAAATACTTTCGGAAATAAACATTGAAGATAAAACAGAGGAAGTAGAAGATAGTATTTCGGTCATTGAAAAAAATGCTCAAAAACTTAGCAATATCTTCAGAATTGCAGATTTGATTCAGGATAGCGTGGCAGATTATTGCATAAGTATAGAAGAAAAGAAAATCATAAAAGCTTATCGTCAGTTGATTGCGCTGGATCACCTGCTTAAGTATAGAAAGTCGGTAGAAGATGCACATATTATTCATAAACGAAGAAATATTGTACAGGATCCCAATGTTATTCAACCTCCGGATAGGCCGTTGATACCCAGGCTTAAAGATCCATGCATGCGATACCCGATTAAAATTTTATCTCAACTATTGGATTTAAGTATATTAAAAATGGAATTTGTTTTAAAGGACATTTATTCCGAAGAAGATTTAAAAAAGATGCCCGCCATATCATTTCAATATATTAATCGTGCAATGGTTGAAATTATTAAATCAATTATTCCGGATGAAGCAATTAAGCCGTTTATAGAAATAGAGGCTTATAATAATTTAACATTGTACAGAGTGAAATATTTTGATCCTGCTTTATTAAAGTAGCCCCTAAAGTCTAAGTATAAGTTATATTACATATAATGTAATAAAATGATATAGGAGGAAATTCAAAGTGGGATTCGGGACAGAGATCAGCATTATTTTAGCTTATGCGTTTGGTTTAATTCTATTATATGTTATTGGATATATACTGCTGGTTCCTATTAAAATTGTACTAAAGCTTATTATAAATGGCATAATCGGAGGCATCGTATTGTTGATTATTAATTTTGCCGGCAGCTTTATTAACTTGTTTATTCCCATCAACCCGGTAACGGCACTTATTACAGGTTTTTTGGGGGTGCCAGGTATTCTGATGCTTCTTTTTCTGAGAGCAATACTGTTTTAGATTTGAATGGAGAGGAACAAACTGTATTCATGAGAAAAGGTCTGTGATTAATTAATGGACAAGCCTTTCTGTTTTAAATACCTGATTATACAAAAATTTCAGCTTTATTCCTTAAAATTATTAATGCACTATTGGATTCATTTTTAAAATAATGTATACTGTATACAATAATCAATCATTAAAATGATTCTCTAAAATATCATAAAACAAAAAAGAGGAAAGAATGGGTAAATATTTAAAGGTAGTATGCGTTAAATACAATTGTTTTGTGTAATGTTCCATATAATATAAAAGTATATTGTATACATGGGACATTACTCTTGTAAAATACGCTTATTATTAATATGATATCTGTAATTTTATTATTTCTAATTATAATTAAT
>CAZKKX010000030.1:0-20716 GCA_964553505.1 uncultured Eubacteriales bacterium
TAAATAAGGATGATTAAACGTTAAACCTGAAATGAACCACGTCACCGTCCTTCATTTCATAATCTTTTCCTTCAAGACGAACGAGCCCCTGCTCTTTGGCTGCCTGTAGACTTTGGCATCGTATTAGGTCATCGTATTGTGTTACTTCCGCTCGAATGAAACCTCTTTCGATATCAGAATGTATTTTGCCGGCGGCTTTAACAGCCTTAGTGCCTTTTTTGATGGTCCACGCTCTGACTTCAGGTTTGCCGGCGGTTAGAAAACTAATGAGTCCTAAAAGACGGTAACTGGCTTTTATTAACTTGTCCAATCCCGATTCGGAAAGACCTAACTCCTGAAGGAATTGTTTCTTTTCTTCATCTTCCAGTTCTGCAATTTCGGATTCAATTTTTGCACATATTGTGACGACTTCAGCTTTTTCTTTTTGAGCAATGTCTTTAACAGTTTTAACATATAGATTATCTGTCGAATCTGTTAAATCGTCTTCTGAAACATTTGCCAGATAAATAATTGGCTTATAAGAAAGAAGGTTTATTTCTTTCAGCATTTTTTCTTCAGAGTTATTTGTATCCACCGACCTTGCAGATTGTCCTTTTTCCAAGGTGTTTTGTAGTTTAATTAGGAAATCGAGTTCATTTTGTAGGGTTTTATCTCCTTTTAATAATTTCTTTGTTTTATCAATTCTTCTTTCGAGAATTTCCAGATCAGAAATAATCAATTCCGTATTAATTGTCTCAATGTCCCGTTCAGGGTTTATGGAGCCATCAACATGTGTAATATTTTCATCATTGAAACATCTGACCACATGGACGATAGCAGCAACCTCCCGTATATGGGATAAGAATTTATTTCCCAGACCTTCTCCTTTGCCGGCGCCTTTTACTAAGCCTGCAATATCATAGAATTCAATGGAGGTAGGAACAATTTTATCTGAATGATATATTTTATCAAGTTCCGGAAGCCTTTCATCAGGAACCATCACAGTTCCTATATTTGGCTCGATTGTACAAAATGGGTAATTTGCAGATTCCGCGCCGGCTTTAGTAATGGCATTGAATAATGTGCTTTTGCCGACGTTGGGAAGACCTACTATACCGAGCTTCATATAAAACAACATCCTTTCAAATATATTTGAAAACAACATATTAATTATATATTAACCTATTGTATTGTCAATAATAACAGAGCAAGGAGTATTTGATTAAATGCTGATATTCTTATATAATTAGAATATAATTTAATTATATAGAAAAGGATGGTGATAATTATTGGATCCGGTTGCATTTAACATATTCGGGGTATCCATTCGATGGTATGGGATCCTAATTTCTATTGGGATGTTTTTGGCTACCTATATAACGATGAAAAGATCAAGTAAATTTGGAATACACCCTGATCGAATTTTAGATTTTATCCTGTTAATCATACCTGCAGGCGTTATTGGTGCAAGATTATATTATGTTGCATTTAATTGGGATTATTATAAGGGAGATTTTTTCAAGATTATTAATATCAGAGCCGGAGGTCTTGCAATACATGGAGGGTTGATTGCAGGTATACTAATGGCTATTTTATTATGTATCATTTGGAACCTGAAGGTTTTAACCGTAATTGATTTAGGCATGCCAGGTGTGGCGTTGGCCCAGGCTATTGGAAGATGGGGTAATTTTTTCAATAAGGAAGCTTATGGTATACCTACTGATTTGCCATGGGCGATAGCCATTGAAGGACAGTATGTTCATCCTACTTTTCTGTATGAGTCTTTGTGGAATTTTGGCATGTTTTTGTTTCTAATCTGGTTCGAAAGAAGAAAAAAATATGAAGGGCAGATACTTTTGCTATACGGTATGTTGTATTCCTTTGCACGATTCTTTATTGAAGGCTTGAGAACGGACAGCTTGATGATGGGAGAATTCAGAGTAGCACAGCTAATGAGCGCTGCTGTTTTTGCCGTATGTTTTCTTCTTCTTGCTGTAAAAAGAAGACGACATAAAAACAATATTTTCAGATAAAGTTAAGATGAAAGGTTAAAATGATTGCCCACGGGCAATCATTTTTTATTCTAAACCCTCTGCCCCTCTGACCCTTTGCCCCTCTGCCCCTCTGCCCCTCTAACCCTCTGACCCTCTAACCCTCTGACCTTCTTTTCTTTACATTACATCTGTATTTTGTGTACCCGTTGGGAACAATAACAATATATTGTTTTTTTTATATTAAAACTATTGATTTCCATGTAATTATTAAAAAATGTGGAGAGTGCTGTATGTATTTTAACGTTTTGTGGTTGCAAGGTGGTGGAAAGTGGTGTATAGTGGAGATAGTTAACTTTAGTGTGGTGAATTTCTATGTTCATAGGTGAATATCAACATTCAATTGATTCTAAGGGAAGGATTATAATTCCTTCAAAATTCAGAGAAGCTTTAGGGTATAAGTTTATTCTTACCAAAGGGCTTGATAATTGTCTTTTTATATATCCTATGAATGAATGGGACAACCTTGAAACAAAGCTGAAGCAATTACCTCTTGCAAGTAAAGATGCAAGAGCTTTTGTAAGGCATTTTTTTTCAGGTGCGGTGGAATGTGAAGTGGACAAGCAGGGAAGGATTACCATTCCGCTTAATCTAAGAGATCATGCAAAAGTGACCAAGGAAGTTATCACAATTGGCGTATCTTCAAGAGTTGAAATTTGGGACAAAGAAGAATGGGAAAAATATAATGATGATTCGGATTTAAGCTATGACAACATCGCAGAGAAGATGGAAGAACTTGGTATATAGGTGATAATAATATGGAATTTCAACATGATCCTGTCATGTTTAAGGAAGTACTGGAAAATTTGACAATCAATAAAGAAGGCACTTATGTAGACGGGACTCTTGGAGGGGGCGGACATGCGTCAGGGATTTGTAAAAACCTTACTCAAAAGGGAACGCTGATAGGAATAGACCGTGACATAGATGCCATTCAAGCATCTCAGTATAGGCTTAAAGAATACATATGTAAAAAAATTTATATACATGATAATTATGCCAATATAAAAGATATCATCAAAAATCATAATTTAAATCAAATAGAAGGAGCTGTATTGGATTTAGGTGTTTCTTCTTTTCAGCTGGATAATGAAAAAAGGGGTTTTTCATACATGAAAGAAGCATCTTTAGATATGCGGATGAATGCGGAAGACTCTTTAACAGCACAAGATATTATTAATGACTATTCAGAAGATGAGTTGAAAAGAATTATTAAAGAGTATGGTGAGGAAAAATGGGCCTCTCGGATTGCCGGATTTATTGTAAAAGAAAGAAAAAACAACCCAATCAAAACGACAAGTCATTTGGTGAATATTATTAAAGCAGCGATTCCGGCCTCTGCAAGAAGGACAGGGCCTCATCCGGCTAAGAGAACTTTTCAGGCATTAAGGATAGAGGTTAATAATGAATTAGGTCTTTTGGAAGAAGCTATTTACTGTTTTATAGATGTATTGGCTACCGGAGGGCGGCTTTGCATTATTACTTTTCATTCTCTTGAGGATCGTATAGTTAAAAAAAGTTTTAATGAAGCGGCTAAAAAATGCACATGTCCTCCAAATGTTCCAATTTGTACATGTTGTGGACAAGCAAAAGTCAAAAAAATTTCCGGAAAGCCCATATATCCATCAGAAAGTGAAATAGAAAGCAATCCTCGTTCAAGAAGTGCAAAACTGAGAGTAGTTGAAAAAGTATAAGTTCTATTATTGCGAAGGAGAGAATAAAGATGTTAGCAGCAGAAAAAAAGTATGCCATTTATGAAGATTATTATAACGAATACCCTGAAAAAACTTATTCTCAAAAAAGAAAAATTAAATTATCAACCGGCGAAAAAATCAAACTTATATTAACTGTTTTTGGGCTGGGGGCAATGTGTATTGTAATGATCATGTCCTCTGCTTATACATCTCAAATTAAATATAATATTAATAGCATTAATAAAGAAATCAGCATGGTTGAAGGGGAAATAGAAAATCTTATTGTAGCGATAGAAAAGGAAAGTGAAATTGTTTCTGTCGAGGAGAAGGCTCTTAGTTTAGGGATGATATATCCTTCGGGTGAACAAATGGTATTTCTAGAAAACAATATTCCAAAAGAATCGGACTTTGCTGCGGTCTTAAGGAAGGAAGCCTATAATTAATGGTTGACAAATGAACATATATACTGCATATAGACGCAGTAACGGTTAGTAAGTCTGATTAATGAACCATAACTAGAGAGAGGTGCTTTCTTTGTCGCTCCCTACCAATAAAAATAAAAGGCGTCTAACATTTTTCTTTATTATTATATGTCTTATGCTTTCCAGTCTGGTGTTTCGATTAGGGTGGATTCAGATTGTCAACAGTGAAAAATACCAGCAGATTGCACTGGAACAACAAACACGAGATATTCCAATCCCTGCAAAACGAGGGATTATTTTTGATAGAAAAGGAAAAGAATTAGCTGTCAGTGCCAGTACCAGTACAATATGGGCAAGACCTTCGGAAGTTCTGAATAATAAGGATGTTAGTGAAACTGCCCGTATGTTATCTGAAATCCTTGGGGAACCTCAAGAGAATATTTTAGAGGTTATTACTAAAAAGAATGTAAACCTTATTCGCGTAGCAAAATGGGTAGAGAAAGAAAAGGCGGATAGAATAAGGGAAGAAAATTTCGAAGGCATTTGGATAGCAGAAGATAATAAACGTGTATATCCATTTGGAAGCTTTGCATCACATATTATTGGTCATACTACCGATGATAACAGGGGATTATCAGGAGTTGAATTGAAATATGATAAATATCTTAGCGGACTTCCGGGAAGATGGATAAAAAATACGGATGCATTAGGCAGAGAGTTGTCATATGGGACAGAGAAATATTTCAAAGCGGAAAATGGTTTAAATGTGGTATTGACAATTGACGAAGTAATACAACATTTTGTGGAAAAAGCAATAGAAAATGCATTCGAAAAGACAATGGCAAAAAAGGTAATGGCAATCGTTATGGACCCGAAAACAGGCGATATTTTAGCTATGTCCTGTTATCCGGATTATGACCCTAATAGTCCTCGAGAACCAATTTTAGAAGATGACCTGAGCTATTACAATACTCTGGGAAGTGAAAAGAAACAGGATTACTGGAATCAAATGTGGCGAAACCCATTGATAAGTGATACTTATGAGCCGGGGTCTACTTTTAAGCTGATTACAACGGCTATTGCATTGGATGAGAATGTGACGTCACTAACTACAAAATATACTTGTACAGGATATATCAAGGTAGAAGATGCGAGGCTCAGATGCTGGCGGTATTATAACCCACACGGTGTGCAGACTCTTGTAGAGGCTGTTCAGAACTCATGCAATCCGGTTTTCATACAACTTGGTTTGTCGGTAGGAGAAGACAAGTATTATGAATATTTGGATGATTTCGGATTCAGAGATAAAACTGAAATAGATATGCCTGGAGAAAGCAATTCAATAATTCAAAGCAAATCGGTTATTGGTCCTGTAGAATTAGCGACTATTTCTTATGGTCAGGGGATTTCCATAACTCCTCTTCAATTGATTACGGCAGTCAGTGCGATTGGAAATAACGGGAAGCTCATGCAGCCGCGTATTGTAAAAGAGTTGGTAGACGATAACGGAAATGTTATTCATAGATATGAGCCGGTCCTTGTCAGACAAGTGATTTCTGAAGAAACCGCAGATGAAATGCTTTTGATAATGGAAAATGTAGTACAGGAAGGTACGGGCCGAAATGCTCAGGTTTCAGGATATAGAATAGGTGGCAAAACAGGAACGGCAGATAAAGTTATTGATGGAAGGTATGCTGAAGGAAAAGTGTATTCATCCTTTATAGCAATGGCACCTATAGATGACCCTGAGATGGCAGTGCTGGTAATTGTAGATGAACCAACCGGTACGCATTTTGGGAGTCTTACTGCAGCTCCGGCTGCCAGAGAGATATTGGCGGATACATTAAGATATCTTAATGTAAGACAGTATTATTCTGAAGAAGAACTTCAGAAAATGAAGGAAGAATACGTGTATGTTCCTGACATAAAGAATAAAAGCCGAGATGAAGCAATTGAAGTTTTGAATGAAAATGGACTGGGATATGAGATAATTCCTGAAGATGAAGTTGAGAATTTCTTAGTAAAAGACCAGTATCCTAAGCCAGGAGAATTAGTCAGGAAAAACGTGTCAATTTATTTGTATAAGAATTAACAGGAAATAAAATATGCTATAGGATATGAAGCAGCTTATATCGAAGAAAAATCTTTTGATAAAAGTTGCTTATTAATTTAAACTAATAAGTAGAAGTGATACGAATGAAAAGGGGATGTTGTATTGAAATTAGAAGAAATGCTTAAAGGTGTAGACGTAATTAGCATTATCGGAGAGCCGGATACAGATATAAAAGGAATTGCTTATGATTCACGGGATATAAAAAAGGAAGATCTGTTTTTTTGTATTTCCGGATATAAAACAGACGGACACAAATTTGCATATGATGCATTTAATAATGGTGCGGCCGCTTTTATAGTGGAAAATGAAATTCAAGATGAAATTTATAAGAAAGCATTGGTTATAAAGGTGGCGGACAGTAGAAAAGCTTTGTCCAGAATTTCAGCTAATTATTTTAAGCATCCGTCCAAAAGATTGAATGTATTTGGAGTTACCGGAACCAATGGCAAAACAACCATTACATATTTGATTAAACAGATTTTGGAGGCTGCTAATATTTCCTGTGGACTTCTGGGGACAATTTCTTATAAAATAGGCAATAATGAATACAACTCATCTAATACCACTCCGGAGTCTTTTGAACTGCAAAAAATGTTTGACAATATGCATCGTGAAAAGATTAATGCTTGCGCTATGGAAGTTTCATCTCATTCTTTAGCTCTAAGCAGAGTTGAAGATATTGATTTTGACTATGGTATTTTCACCAACTTGACACCGGACCATTTAGATTTTCATGAGGATTTTGACCATTATTACCTTTCCAAAAAGAAGTTGTTTTATAAAACAAGAAAAGCAAACATAATTAATGAAGATGATAAATACGGGAAAAAATTGGCTTATGAATTAAAAAATGAATTAAACGTTCCGTGTTTTACTTTTGGTGTTCAAAATGATGCCGATTATAAGGCAGAAAATATTTCTATTTCGGAAAAAAGTTCTTCTTTTGAACTGCTGTTTAACCGGAAAATATTAGGGTTTTTGTCTTTGCCGATTCCAGGTATGTTCTCTGTTTACAATGCGCTTGCCGCTGCCGGCATATGTCTTGAAGCCGGAATCGGTTTTGAAGAGGTTAAAGCCGGACTACAGAACATCAAAGGGGTACCGGGAAGATTTCAGGTTGTTGAGAATAAAAAAGATATTATTGCGATAGTCGATTACGCACATACTCCGGATGCCCTTGAAAAAGTCTTGTCAACTGCCAATGGTTTTAAAAAAGGACGGCTGATTTGCTTGTTTGGATGTGGAGGGGATCGGGACAGAACAAAGAGACCACTTATGGGGAAAATAGCAGGAGAGCTGGCGGATTACTGCATTATTACCAGCGATAATCCCAGAAATGAGGATCCCAAACAAATATTGAAAGATACTGAGACAGGAATTATTCCAACCGAATGCCCTTATGAAATCGTTGAAGACAGGTTTGAAGCAATAAAAAGAACAGTTGAAATATATAATAAGAATGATATTATTATACTTGCCGGAAAAGGGCATGAAACCTATCAGGTTATAGGAAGTCATACCATTCATTTTGATGACAGAGAAGCTGTTTTGAGCATTATTGAATCCATGTAATAGGAGGGCAATAAATTGAAGGAGTTACGGCTTTCGGATTTGTCGTATGGAGTAAAAGGGATCTTGCATAATGAAGGAACAGGAGAAGTTATTAAAGGTGTTTCTATTGATTCCCGTAAGGTTACAGAAGGAGACCTCTTTATTGCTATTAATGGGGAACGAATGGATGGTCATGATTTTATCGGTGAGGCAATAAAGAATGGATGCAGGGCGGTAATGGTACATAAAGATATTGAAGATACAGTAAAAGTACCTTTTATTAGAGTTGAAGACACATTAAAAGCTCTTCATAAGATGGCGGCGTACTATATTTCATTGTTTAATATACCTAAAATTGCAGTAACGGGAAGCACTGGAAAAACTACTACAAAAGAATTGATCGCATCTGTACTATCAAAAAAATATAAAGTTATTAAAAATATTGGAAACTACAATAATCATATCGGACTTCCCTTAAGTGTTTTTAATGTTGAAGAAAAACACGAAATTGCTATATTTGAAATGGGAATGAGTAGTCTTGGTGAAATAGATTTGTTGGCTTCAATTATTAAGCCGGATGTAGCTGTTATTACCAATATAGGATTATCACATATTGAACATTTAAAAAGCCAACAAAACATTTTAAAGGCAAAAATGGAAGTTGCAAATTATTTCAATCATGAAAATGTTTTGATTATAAATTTTGATGATATATGGTTAAAGACGCTTGATAAGGAATCATTTATCTATAAATTGGTTAAAATCGGTTCTGATAAAGAATCAGATTATGTCATTAGGGAAACAAGTAGTTCAGAAGAAGGCATCAATTTTACTTTGACAGTTAATGGTAATTCATATCTTTTGCAAATGAAAGTTCAAGGACGGCACAATGCGTATAATGCCGCAATGGCAATCGGCTGTGGCATTCACTTTAAAGTAGATATGAAAGATATGGGAAAGGCAATTTCAGAGTACGAAGGCTATGATATGCGCTTAAAAACTGAAAAGGCACAGGATGGAACGATTGTGTTAAATGACGTTTATAATGCAAGTCCGGATTCTATGAAAGCAGCCATTCAAACATTGACTTCAATTAAAGGTAAAAGATATATTGCCATCCTTTCCGATATGTTGGAAATGGGCAGTTTTACGGAAAAGTACCATAAAGAAATAGGAGATTATGCCGCAGAGGCACGATTGGATTTATTAATAACAGTGGGGAAGTTTGCCGAATATATTGCTATTGAAGCTAATGTTAAAACAAAGGAAATGAAAATTTTGCATTTTCAAAATAAGAAGGAATTACTTAACAGCCTTGATAATCTAATTATGCCGGGGGATGTAATACTGGTAAAAGGGTCAAGGGGAATGAAAATGGAAGAGATTGTTCAACATATTTTGGAAAGGGGATAAAGATGGAACAACATATGCAGATTATTATTACCATAGTAATATCTTTTGTAATTACCCTAATACTGGGCCCAATCAGTATACCGGTCTTAATCAGATTAAAAGCAGGACAAAGTATACGGGATGAAGGTCCCAAGAGCCATAGAGCAAAGGCCGGTACACCGACAATGGGTGGAATTATGATTATTGCGGCAACATTGATTACAAGTTTGTCTGCAGGAAATATCAATAACGATTTGATAATTCTGGTTTTTTCTATCTCTGCATTCGGTATATTAGGATTTATTGATGATTTTGTTAAGGTGGTCCTAAAAAGGAATCTTGGATTACGGGTTTATCAAAAGCTTTTTTTCCAAGTTATTTTTGCAGTCACCATAGCTGTTTATCAGGCAAAGGTGTCCGCTTTCGGGACGAATATCTATATACCCATTATAGACGAATATTGGAATTTTGGGGTTTACTATGTACCGTTTATAGCATTTTTTGTAGTATGTATGGTAAATAGCGTAAATTTAACAGATGGTTTAGACGGTCTTGCATCCGGTATCACATTATTAGTTTCACTTTTTTTCAGTCTGATGGCTTTAAGTTTAGGATTTATGAGTACCGCAGTATTTTGTGGGGCTTTGACCGGTGCATGTTTGGGGTTTTTAAATTTCAATGCACATCCAGCCAAAGTATTTATGGGAGATACGGGATCTATGGCACTTGGAGGAGCTATTGCGGCAGCTGCAATTCTAATGAACCTTACATTGATTATCCCAATTGTAGGAGGGATATATCTTGTTGAAACACTTTCGGTGATACTGCAGGTAATCAGCTACAAAACGCGGAAAAAAAGAATTTTTAAAATGAGTCCTCTGCATCATCATTTTGAATTAAGCGGTTGGAAAGAAACTAAAGTGGTAGGCGTCTTCTGGGGTGCAACTCTGATACTATGTATTATTGGAAGAATGATTTTAATATATTAAAGGCGGTGGGAATATGCTATTGGAGAATAAAAAAGTACTGGCGGCCGGTATGGGAAAATCGGGAGCAGCCGTAATAGAAATTCTTTTGTCTGCAAGAGCGGAAGTATATGTTTATGATGCTAAGACTAAAGAAAAAATTGATACAGATATTATTAAGAAAGTAGAGAAGCATGGCTTGAAATCATATTTTGGAATACTTCCTGAATCCATCGGATCGTATGACTTATTAGTTATGAGCCCTGGAATTCCTCTTAGCATTCCTCTTGTAACAATGGCTAAAAAGGCAGGGGTAGAAATAATTGGTGAACTTGAACTGGCCTATCGTCTTTGTAAAGGAAAATTTATTGCTATTACCGGAACAAATGGAAAAACTACAACAACAGCTCTTACCGGTGAAATATTTAAGAATGCCGGCAGAGATACTTTTATTGTAGGGAATATAGGAGTTGCAGCAGTATCAAAAGCTATTTTCGCATCAGAAGAATCATATATGGTAACAGAAGTCAGTAGTTTTCAACTTGAGACCATTAAGAACTTTAAACCGAAGGTATCCGCTGTATTAAATATTACTCCGGATCATTTAAATCGACATAAGACGATGGAAAACTATGCAAAGGCGAAAGCAAGAATTTATATGAATCAGGATGAAACTCAATATTTTATTGTGAATTATGATAATCCGGAGGCTTATGCTTTAAAAGATAATTGCAAGGCGAGAGTTATTCCTTTCAGCAGAACGAGATCCTTGGATTTGGGATGCTATGTTCATGACCAAGAAATTTGCATAAAAGATGAATTCATGAATTTTCATAAGGTCTGTTCCATAGAAGAATTACAAATACCTGGGAATCACAATCTGGAAAATGCTCTGGCATCAACGGCTATTGCTTACTGGTCAGGCATTCCGACTGACATAATAGGCAAAACCTTGAAAGGATTCGAAGGTGTAGAGCATAGAATGGAATATGTGGACAATATTAACGGTATAAGGTTTATAAATGACTCGAAAGGAACTAACCCCGATGCATCTGTTAAGGCCATTGAGGCTATACAAACCCCTATGGTTCTTATTGCAGGAGGCATGAATAAAGGAAGCGAATTCAGAACATTTATTAAAGCATTTAACGGCAAAGTAAAATATTTGGTTTTATTGGGAGAGACGGCACATAAAATAAAAGAGACGGCTAATGAGATGGGATTTAACAATGTTGTAATTCAAAACAATATGGAAAGATGTGTTCAGAAAGCTTTTAAAATGGCAGAGGCCGGTGAAGCTGTATTGCTTTCACCTGCTTGTGCCAGCTGGGATATGTATCCAAATTTTGAGGCCAGAGGCCAGCATTTTAAAGATTGCGTCGAAGGATTGAGGAGGACTTTAGATGTCTGACAAAAAATCAAGTGATTTTACTTTGATTTTTATTGTTACATTATTAGTAATTTTCGGGATCATAATGGTTTTCAGTTCAAGTTATTATTATGCGCTTGCAAAAAAGGGGGATGCATATTATTTTCTTAAAAGAGATTTGATTTGGGCTGTTGTAGGGTTTGCTTCAATGTTTGTTGCTTCATATGTCAACTATAGAATATATAGAAAAGTTGCTCCTGTTTTGTTTGTTGCGAGCATTGTATTGTTATTATTAGTTTTTACGCCGTTGGGTATAGAAATAAACTATGCTAAAAGATGGATAGGCGCAGGGCCGGTTACGATTATGCCCGGCGAGATTGCTAAAATATGCGTGATTATTTTTTGTGCTTGGTTTTTAAGTAAGAATCCTGAAAAGATAAAAAGTTTTATAAAAGGAGTACTTCCACTTCTTTTAATTATTATTACTTATTTTACCTTGATCATATTACAGCCAAATCTGAGTACAGCTGTTACTATTAGTATGATTATTGTAGTTATGATGTTTGTGACAGGAATGAAAATAACTCATCTTTTTGGGCTTTTCATAACGGGTGTATTGGGAGTTATAGGGATGATTTTTCTGGAACCTTACAGAATGCAAAGACTAACCAGTTTTTTTGATCCTTTTTCCGATCCCATGGGAAGCGGATATCAGGTTATTCAATCTCTTCTGGCTTTGGGTTCAGGAGGATTGTTCGGAGTAGGACTTGGAAGAAGCATCCAAAAAACATTATATTTACCGGAACCTCAAAACGATTTTATTTTCGCTATTATAGGGGAAGAAGTAGGATTTATCGGGTCAGCTGCTTTAATTATCTGTTTTATGGTATTGATTTGGAGAGGGATACATATTTCTATAAATGCACCTGATTTATTTGGAACACTTTTAGGATCTGGAATTACGGCAATGATTGCAATACAGGTGATTATCAATATTGCAGTTGCGACTTCATCTATGCCGCCAACAGGGATTACGCTGCCATTTATTAGTTGGGGTGGGAATTCACTGGTTCTTTTTATGGGTTCTATGGGCATACTTCTTAATATTTCTAAGCATACCATAAATTAAATTATAATCTGAGGAGAAAAGCAATGAGAGTGATTATGACGGGAGGCGGCACCGGTGGACATGTTTATCCGGCTGTTGCCATTGCTAATAAAATTAAATATAAATATAAGGATGCAGACATTATTTTTATAGGGACAGAAAGAGGATTGGAGCGTGAAATTGTTCCTTCATGCGGATATGAAATTAGAACCATTACGGTCAGCGGGTTTGACAGAAAAAAACTACACAAAAATATAAGCACCGTAAGTAAAGTAATAAAGGGTCTAAAAGAAGCTGATGTAATCTTAAAAGACTTTAAACCGGATGTCGTTATTGGTACAGGAGGATATGTCTGCGGGCCTGTGGTATTAGCAGCTTCTTTAAAGGGAATTAAAACTTTTATACATGAGCAAAATGCATTTCCCGGGGTTACCAACAGGATTCTTTCCAGATTTGCAGATGTAATATTTATTAGCTTTGAGGAATCCAAAAAGTATTTTAATAGTAAAAGAAATAAAAAAATTGTCTTATCTGGAAATCCCCTTAGGGAAGATTTTTTGAAGCGGGAATTCACCGCTGCCAAAGAAAAACTGGGAATCCGTACGAAAGACTTTGCTATTATTTGCTTTGGCGGCAGCAGAGGTGCTGAGAAGATCAATGAGGAAATGATTAATGTCATAGAGGTATTGAACTGTATAGACGATATAAAAGTTTTTTTTGTAACCGGCAAAGTGCACTATGACTTGATTCATAAAGAAATAGTGAAAAGAAATATAGTTTTAGGCGATAATATTAAAGTTTTAGATTATATATATAATATGCCGGATTATATGTCCGCCTGTGATTTGGTTATAAGCCGGGCCGGTGCTCTTACGATTTCAGAAATTTGCGCTTTGGGGAAACCCTCTATTCTTATACCGTCGCCTTATGTTACAGGCAATCATCAATATCATAATGCTAAAGTTGCTGCCGACAGAGGAGCAGCATATATTATAGAAGAGAGAGATTTAAGTGGAGATAAAATTATTCCGATAATTTTCAAGCTAAAAAGTAACAATATACTAAAAAATAGAATGAGTGAACAAAGCAAAAGTCTGAGCCATGGAAATGCTGTCAATATTATTTTAGAACATATTGAACAGTATTTGCCCTAAAACCGGTTATGATTGTAACACCTTATAATAATATGCATAATATATGTTATGTACCTATGGTATTCACCTGTAGCATATTATGGAGGTGTTATTTAGGTGAGTAAATTTCATATTACCGGTGGTGTTAAATTATCCGGAGAAACGGTTATTAATGGCGCAAAAAATGCGGTGCTACCAATTTTAGCGGCAACAGTGATGAATGGAAACTTTAATATTATTAAGGACTGCCCAAATCTTAAAGATGTGAGAACAATGCTGCAAATACTTGATGCCATAGGATGTGACACACGTTTCGAGGGAAATACCATTACTGTTGATTCAAAGCCCTTAGATACCTATACAATACCGGAAAAATTGGTCAGTGAAATGCGTTCTTCTATTTTCTTATTGGGACCCATGCTGTCTCGCTGCGGCAGAGTTGTGCTCAGTTATCCGGGGGGATGTGAAATAGGGCCTCGCCCCATTGATTTACATTTAAAAGTTCTTAAATCTTTAGGGGTATCCATTAATGAGTCGCATGGTTTTCTCGAGTGTCGGGCAGAAAATTTGAAAGGATGTACCATTCAATTAGATTTTCCCAGTGTCGGAGCTACGGAAAACGCAATGCTGGCATCAGTAGAAGCAGAGGGTATTACAAGAATAAAAAATGCTGCAAAGGAACCGGAAATAGTAGATTTGCAAAATTTTTTGAATGCGATGGGAGCGAGGGTCAGCGGTGCCGGAACAAGCGAAATATATATTGAAGGTAAAAGAAAACTTAAAGAGGTAGAGTACTCTATTATTCCGGATCGGATTTTTGCAGGTACCGTATTGGCGGCCGTAGCCGGCACAGGCGGTGAAGTTTTACTAAAAAATGTTATCTCAGAGCATTTGAGTATTGTATTATCCAAGTTTATCGAAGCAGGATGTGTTATAAGAGAAGATAAAAATGAAATCTATTTTAAAGCTCCCAAACAACTCTATGCGGTAGAAATGATAAAAACTTTGCCATATCCCGGATTTCCCACAGATATGCAGTCACAGTTCTTATCTTTATTGACTATTGCCAAAGGTACCAGCATTATTACAGAAACCATTTTTGAAAGTAGATTTAAGATTGTAGATGAACTCTCAAAAATGGGTTCAAAGGCAAAAGTAGATGGAAGGACTGCAATTATTAACGGTGTAGATCACTTGACTGGAGCAAGAGTGTCTGCCAAAGATTTACGGGGAGGAGCTGCCTTGGTTATAGCAGGTTTAGCCGCGAAAGGTAAAACGATTGTAGAAAATGTTTGCCATATTGATAGGGGCTATGATAAATTGGATGTATGTATGAATAATTTAGGAGGTAAAATCATCAGGGAGGATTGTGAGGACTGAAGATGAAGCGTAAGGTCATAATCGAAAAACAAAAGAAAAGCTCGATCATAAAAAAAATTCTGATTATTTTTCTTCTAACTATTGTTGCTTTTTTTATTCTATCATCTGATATTTTTTCTGTTGAAACAGTTTTTGTTGAAAATAATACTTTGTTTTCACAAGAAGAGATTATTGCAATGTCAGGTATTGTTTTTGGAATCAATACCTTTAAGATAAAGACCAAAGATATTTCTGAAAGGATAATGGACAACCCATTCATAAAAAATGTTAAGGTAAGCAGAATCCTACCCGATGGAATCAACATAGAAATTGATGAGCGGAAAGAAGCAGCTTGTGTTTTCTTTGTAGATCAGTCTATCGTCTTGGATGATGAGGGATATGTTTTAAAAACTGTAGAAAGCAATCCTTATCTCACAATAATAGATGGCTTGGAAATTGAAGGTTTTATTGTTGGAGAGAGAATAAAAATAAAAAAACAGGAAGTGCTGGAAGAGGTTTTAAATGTTATAATGGAAATGGACAGACATGATTTGTTTTTTAAAAAAATATCAATTGAGAATGATCAATTAAAAGTTGCTATTTATGATAAGTTATTTTGTAATGCAAATAGCCAAGTACTTATGGACAATATGAAGACACTGGGAGATATTATTTACGATCTTCATAAAAAGGATATTAAAAGAGGCATTATAAGGGTTGAAAGTGATGGCTATTTTTCCTATAGCCCGACGGATTAATACGGAGGTAATAACTAATGAAAATAAAAAGTGGACAAATTATGATAGGTCTTCTTGCTGTGATTATAGGCCTCAGCATATCCGTTCAAATTCATTCTATGGATGGAGATGTTATTGGGGGCGGGCTTGTACCTGTTCAAAAAGCTCAGAGCCTTGCTCAGGAATTAAAAGATGCAAGAAGTGAAAAAGCTCTATTGGTGGAGGAACTAACGAGTCTGGAAAATAGAATCAAAGAAATAGAAGAAGCTGAATCAAAGGACGATATTCTCATAAGGAATTTAGTGTCGGAGTTGGATAAGTATAAAATGATTTCAGGAATGACGGATGTACAAGGCCCGGGAGTTGTTGTAACAGTAGAGGACCCCCCAAAAGAAGACATGGATTATACGGATATGAGTGTTATCATGTATAATTACACGCTTTTGCTTAGTTTGATTAATAAGCTTAATGATGCAGGGGCTGAAGCTATTTCTATTAATGAGCAGAGGATTGTTGCCATATCGGAAATCAGTTTGGCAGGCTCCAATGTCAATATCAACTCAATTCCAACAGCACCGCCTTTCACCATAAAAGCTATTGGAAATCCTGACACATTGGAATCAACCTTGAACATCCGTTTTGGCATCATTGATCAAATGAGAAACACTTATAACTTACAGGTAAAGACACAGAAGGTAGATGAAATTGTGATTCCCAGGTATGGAGATATAATTAAATTTCGATATGCAGTACCTGTTGAGTGAAGAGAGCCCTGTCCGTCTTGTCATTACAGCTAAAGAGTTGAAAAAAATTTTGAATATAGCAGTTCTTAATCTCGATACTTAAAGAAAGAGAGTTTTAGAGCTGTATTATGAGATAAAGTATGGTGAAGCTTATGAAAATCAAAACGATATTTCTATTTTTATTTTGCATAATGATAGGTTTGCTGATTTCCATACAATCAAGAATGATTACAGGATCTTTCCTATACATTTCTCCAAAGGTCCTTCAGGATTATGATACTTCTATTAAAATAGAAAAGATGGAGATTGAGCAGATAAAAAGCCTAATTACCGAAAAACAGAACAAGCTGAATGAGTATACAAAATTAGAAGAGAGTGAAAGCATTCTATCTGCGATGACTCAAGAACTGAAAAGACTTAAACTCATAAGTGGGTTTCTGGATATTAAGGGAGAAGGTGTTATTGTTTTGTTGGATGATGGGACACGAGATCTTTATCAGGGAGAAAATCCTAATGATATTCTTGTTCATGATATTGACTTGCTTACGATTATCAATGACTTAAAGATGGCCGGAGCTGAGGCCATTTCAATTAACGGGCAAAGGCTGATGAGCAATACAGAAATCAATTGCTCCGGACATTCTGTAAGAATTAACAATCAATTTTTTGCCCAACCCTTTGTTATAAAGGCAATTGGAAACCCAAAAACATTAGAATCAGCCCTCTCCGCACCTGGGACTTATGGGGAATTGCTGAGAGAATATGGACTGATTTTGAATGTGGACAAAGGTATCAATATACGTATATCCAAATACAGTGAAGGAAGTAATTATAAGTTTCTTAAAACTGTAGAAGAAGGTGAGATGATCTGATGTTAGTTGCAGTTATAGGGCTGGTTATTGGTGTTGTGTTAGGTTTCTTTTTACCAAATTTTTATCCGGTGCAATATTCTTTTTATATTTCTATTGCAGTGCTTGCTGCATTGGACTCGGTTTTCGGTGCTGTAAGAGCAAACATGGAAGGGCGTTTTGATATACTCATTTTTATTTCAGGTTTTTTAGGGAATGCAATCATTGCTGGACTATTAGCATATATTGGAGATAAGATGGGTGTTCCTTTATATTATGCTGCCATTTTTGTTTTTGGAGGTCGATTATTCCAGAATTTTGCGGTAATTAGACGGATGCTTATTGACAGATACTTCAGAAAAAAGTAAAAATATAATAAAGCTATTGTTTTAAATCTATGTTTGTTATGCTATAATAAATTCATTGGGTTTTACGGGGAGGTTGGCTTATGTTCGAATTTGATGTTGACATTGAAAATTTTGCACAAATTAAGGTTATCGGCGTTGGCGGCGGCGGCAACAACGCTATAAATAGAATGATTGAGGCTGGGTTGAAAGGAGTTCAATTTATTGCCATAAATACGGACAAGCAGGCACTTTTTTCTTCAAAAGCAGAAACCAAAATTCAAATTGGAGAGAAGCTGACAAAGGGTCTTGGTGCAGGTGCTAATCCTGAGATTGGACAAAAAGCTGCTGAAGAGAGTTTTGACGATTTAAGCAAGATTATCCAAGGTGCCGATATGGTCTTTATTACTGCAGGAATGGGAGGCGGTACCGGAACAGGTGCGGCGCCTATTGTGGCAAAGCTGGCCAGAGAGCAAGGAATCTTGACGGTAGGCGTTGTGACAAAGCCATTTACTTTTGAGGGCAAACGGAGAAGAGATCAGGCAGATCTGGGCATTGATTATCTTAAAAAGTATGTGGATTCATTGGTTATTGTTCCCAATGATAAACTTTTGCAGATATCAGAAAAACAGACTTCCATGATTGAGGCTTTTCAAATGGCCGACGATGTTTTAAGGTTAGGTGTCCAAGGTATATCGGATCTTATAGCGGATGCCGGTCTTATTAATTTAGATTTTGCTGATGTGAAAACTATTATGAATGACCGTGGCATTGCACACATGGGTGTTGGAAAAGGAAAAGGGGAAAACCGGGTAGTAGATGCTGTTAAGCAAGCGATAGAAAGCCCATTGCTTGAAACCTCCATTGAGGGCGCCAGTGCGATTCTTCTTAATATTATGGGCGGTTATGATTTGGGTATGTTAGAAGTTAATGAAGCAGCAGACCTTATTGAAAAATCAGCAGATCCGGAGGCCATTGTAATATTTGGAGCGTCTATTAAAGAAGATATCAAGGATGAAATATACATAACTGTTATAGCAACGGGTTTTGAAGGAATGAGAAGCAATGAGGCTTTAGAGAGTAAAGGTCAAACAGAGGAGAATGAGAAATTGTCGGATATATTTAAAAAGTTTGACAAAGAACTGGACATACCAAGCTTCCTCAAAATAGATGATTTGGATTAAACCGGCAAACTGCCGGTTTTAATTATATAAAGTGGTAAAGATAAAGAAGAGTCGTACAGATAATATGTTTGAAGCTTGGCGAAATTTTAATGCACGCACATGCAACGAAAAACAAAAACACTTCAAGGTGGTTTTATGATAAAAGAAATAGCTTCCAAAGATAATTTTATGATAAAAAGAATAAAGCAACTGGAACATAAAAAGTACAGAGATAAGTATAATTTGTTTTTATTAGAGGGACCGCATCTTATTGAAGAGGCTTTGAAAAATGATGTTATGCTTAATTACATTGTATACAGTGACTCTTTTATAAAAGATCCCTATCAGGAAGAATTAATCAGCTTTCTGTGTGAAAAATATAATACTATATATAATGTTTCCGATTCTTTATTTGAATACATAGCAGATACAGAAAGCCCACAGGGGATTATTGCTGCGGCTGTAAAACCTAATGACGATTTTGAGGAAATTTTAAAGGATAGCAGTTCAAGTGTTGTGGTGTTAGATAGAATTCAAGACCCCGGCAACATGGGCACTATTATAAGAACGGCAGATGCGGCCGGAATTCAAGGAATTATTTCAATAAAAGGAAGCGTTGATTTTTTTAATTCAAAAACTGTTAGAGCAGCTGCAGGCTCTTTTTTCAGGATACCACTTTTCCAGATTAATGTTGAGTATCAGTTGATAGATTTGCTTACTAAGTATGAGAAAAATATCATTGCAACTTCTCCAAAAGCGGAAAAATATTACTATGATTTGCCTATTTTTGAGAATTATGCTTTAATAATCGGAAATGAAGCCAATGGTGTCAGCGAGGCACTTCTTGATTGTGCGGATTATAGAGTCAAAATACCAATGCTCAGAGATACCGAATCATTGAATGCCTCCGTAGCGGCATCCATTATAATATATGAAATGGTTCGAAAAAAAATGGACACATAGTGTCTTGAAAAGAATATGGAGATGTGGTAATATAGGGCATATTTGAGTATAAGTATAAGTGTAAGCAAAATAAAATAATGGAATTGGCGATGATGAAGAGAGTAGAATGGTCGTATTAAATATCAGAAAGAAATGCCTTGGCTGGAAGCATTTTATTTGTGCACATTTGAAGTTCACTTCAGAGCAAGCTTTTTGAAACAGGAAGAAAGTAGAAAAGCTCGTAAGCATAACGTTATATGTTTTGAGTGATAGAAATTTATATTTCTATAATTAGGGTGGTACCGCGGAATCTCGTCCCTTACAGGGGCGTTTTTTATTTGCAAGGATTCGGAGAAAGGAGACATATCAATGAAAAACAAACTTTATGAGATTAAAAATACTGCTATAGATCTCATTGAAGAAGCTTCAACAAAAGATGAGCTTGAAAAAGCAAGAGTGGAATTTTTAGGGAAAAAAGGGCAGCTTACATCGGTGCTGCGGGGAATGGGCAGTCTATCTGCAGAAGAAAGACCTATTGTTGGCAAGATCGCCAATGAAGTCCGGCAGGCTTTGGAAAAAAAGTTGAAAGAAGCATTTGAAAATATTAATGAAAAAGAAAAAATTGAGAAACTGAATAAGGAAAAGCTGGATGTTACAATTCCGGGTAAAAAAATTAAATTAGGGAGCAAGCATCCTTTAACCTTAACATTGGATGAGATTAGTAAAATATTCATGAATATGGGTTTTCAAATAACTGAAGGGCCTGAAGTTGAGACGGTATATTATAATTTTGATGCATTAAA
>CAZKKX010000031.1:0-3253 GCA_964553505.1 uncultured Eubacteriales bacterium
ATGGCGAACCCTCAGATAACAAACCCAAATATTCTGTATGTGGGACAGCGCATCTGTGTACCTGTAAGATGTAGCGGTCAGTTTTATACCATAAAAAGAGGAGAAAATTTGAACATTATTGCTCAAAAATTCAGAGTGCCCCTTTCACAGATTTTATCTGTTAATCCACAGATAGCAGATCCGAATATTTTATACGTAGGACAGCGTATTTGCATTCCGGCAGCAGAAAAATCTGAAAAAGGCTGTGCTATGGCTCTTAACAGACATGCGGATACCACAGCGGCTTTTCCTGAAATTACAGGCGGGGTCACATATATTCATCCTGCCGGTAATGATAGATATGCAATTACTTATGCGGCTACAGGGCTTCCTACACCTAAAAATATTGGAGATTTTGATTCTTATATCGGTACCCTGCGTATGGGTGAAGAAAAATATTCTGCAATACTTGGCAGGTCTGCTCCCTATGAACAGGAGCCAACATGGGCTGGTACAAGAATTATCCAAGTGAATCCTTTTAGCACGCCTGAAAACACAGTAGAGATTGCACCTTTCAATATAAAAAAAGATATCCAGGGGGAACCGATCTTAGAAGGCATTGTGGCGGAGTGCCGTTAAATTAATCTGAACACCTGAACAATAGGTATGTTCAGGTTATTTTTTTTGTAAAGATGAAACTGTTTCTATCTTGATGAAAGAATTGAATACGTAATCCAAAATCAGATATTAATTGGAACAAAATAAGATTCAATAAGTCAAATATAATATAACAAATGAAATAATGGAGGGCTTATAATGTTCAAAAGAGTACTAATATTTATTAATGAGCAAGAGGAAAAAAATTGATGGAAGATGCCGGTTAAAGGGAGAATAGTATAATAGACATTTTTTCTGTTTTTGTGTCAAATAATTCAAGTACTGTTGTCATTCAGCCAAAGCTTATGGTATTATTAATTATAAAGTTAAAATATTATCTGAGAGTTGATATTTTTATATTAAATTCGTACTTAGGGGGTAAAATAATAATGAAAAAACGATTAAGGGTAATCATACCGACAATAGTGGTTATTTTTATCTTGATGTCCTTTGTGACCTTGGGGCAGGAAGTTCAGTTGGGCATCAAACAAACTCTTGACGTCTGGGTTGGATCCAACAAAATCAATTATAATAATAATGACGTGACCAACCAACTTAATACTGTTGTAATCAATGGCACTACATATATTCCGTTAAGAAATGCAGGCGAACTGTTCGGTAAAAATATACAGTGGAACGATGCCCTGAAGACCGTATATATTACGGATACGGGTGAAGATAATGATTTAAAGACGCAGCTGGCTATAAAGAATGCCGAAATCGAACAACTTAAAAAGTTGTTGGAAGGCGGAGATTTAGATGATATTGAAGATAAGCTGAATGATGATTATGGTACATATCGGAAAGTGGATTTTAGTATAAAACTAACTAAGAAAAATGATGAGATTACTGTAAAGATTTCTGCTGATGAAGATGATTGGGATGATTTGTCTTCAAGTAGGCAAGAGAGTTTTTTACAAGGTATATGCGATGATATATTTGATGAATTCAGGAACGTGGATATTACCGGATATATTAAGGATGGGTCCAATAAATTTGTAGAATTTGAATGTGAATACAGAGAAGATGTGGAGATAGAAGGTTCCAGCGGCGATATTGGCGACCTGGAAGATGATATAAATGATGCTCTTTATGATAAAGATTTCGGGAAATTGTATCGTATCGATTTGGACGACTTAAGTATCGATTTGGTTGGTGACGAAGATAAGATTACTTTCTATATAGATATTGATTTGGATGATTATGATGATGAATGGGATGATTTGGATGAAGATGAGATAGAAGATTTTATGGAAGAAGTTTATGACTTTATAAAAGATGATAAGGTCTTTGGCGATGCGGATATCGAGGGATACTTCTATGATACGGACGGGAAGAAGAAACTGGTCAAGTTGTATGAGTCAGGAAGCAGAGTTAAGTTTACTTTTTATTAAAGCGAACAGATAAAATCATCGACTAAAGCCGAGAGAATTCTCTCGGCTTTTTTAACTACATAGAATATTGACAGAAAATATTTATAGGAATGAATCTTTTATTATTGTGCAAGTTATTAATTATAGAGGAGGACAGCATGGGGAAATTATCAAATTATTGGCGGCTTTTTACGGTTTTTTTTATAATCGGGTGCTCCACTTTTGGAGGCGGAGTTGCCATGATTCCTCTTATTCAAAAAGAAGTAGTGGATCGTCAAAAGTGGATTGAAGAAGAAGAAATGATAGAATATCTTGCCATTGCTCAATCAGTTCCAGGAGTAATTGCAATTAACTCATCTATTTTTGTGGGAAATAAAGTGTCAGGGATCATGGGAGCTTTTTTTGCTGCTCTGGGAACCATTTTGCCTGCTGTTTTATCTATTTTACTGATACTGGTATTTTTATCCGGCTTGGAAAACAATACCTATGTGGAAAAAATATTCGGTGGAATCAGAGCAGCTACTGTAGCGTTGGTATTGATAACAGCAGTTAAATTGGGGAAAGCGATTTTAAAGGAAAAAATATCTTATTTAATTGCATTAATTGCATTTATAATTATTGTTATTTTTGATATCAATGCAGTTTGGGGTATTCTATTTGGAGGAATATCCGGTATCGCTATTTATTTGCTAAGAAGGAGAGAAGATTAAATGCAGCACTATGTTACGCTTTTTTACATTTTTTTTAAAATAGGTCTTTTCAGTTTTGGTGGGGGTCTTGTTATGTTGCCACTCATTTTTCAGGAAATACAGGCTTTTGACATCATGCCGTCGCAGGAATTTTCAAATCTTGTTGCTTTGTCACAGATGACACCGGGACCCATTGCAGTTAATGCAGCAACATATGTAGGGCAGAAATATGCAGGGATTTTAGGGGCTGTCGTAGCAACTATCGGTGTTTCCTTACCTTCTTTTCTACTCGTTATTATAATCGCGAAATTTTTAAATAGATTTAAAGACAGTACTATTGTACAGAGTGTATTGTCTGGTATTCGACCTGCCACCATTGGATTATTGGCTTCTGCTGTAGTTTTTTTATCTGAATCATCTATTGTGTATGAAGGGGTTTTCAGTCGACAGATGTTGAATAATCCATTAGCTTTCATTCATTTGCCTTCGGTTATTATTTTTTTAATTACTATTTTTATTGCAATAAGATTTAAAATAGGACCAATACCCCTTACG
>CAZKKX010000031.1:3353-20377 GCA_964553505.1 uncultured Eubacteriales bacterium
TGAAACGGTAGGGACGGTTCTTTTTGTTAACCGTAAGCAATTGAGTAAACAAAAAGAACCGTCCCTACCGTTTCTATGGGTGGTCTGAATTATTTAACAACAACTATGTTATAATAAAGTTGTAAAAATATAAAATTTGCAGTAAAGGAGGAATAAGTTTGGAAAGACTGATGATTCATAAGTTTTTTCAGGCAAGTCAGAATCGCTCTTTTGTTATTGATTATTGGGATGGGACCAGTGAAAAATATGGAGATGGCAATCCAGAGTTTAAAATTATTTTCAGAGATAAGATTCCGAAGAAAGAGATCATAAAAGATCCGGCTCTTGCTTTCGGAGAAGCTTATATGGATGAAGTCGTTGAAATTGAAGGCAATATCCAAGATGTCATCGAGACATTTTATGAATGTAATCCCCCTTTTTCGAGAAAAAAGATGTCAGGTTTTAAAAAACTTCTATTAAGAGAAAATGCATCCACTTCATTGTCAAAACAGCTAAATGACGTTCAGTATCACTATGATTTGGGCAATGATTTTTATGCTTTGTGGTTGGACGGTACTATGAGTTACTCTTGTGCTTATTTTTGTTCGCCGGAAGATTCATTAAATCAGGCTCAATTGCAAAAAATTGATTATGTGCTTAAAAAATTACAGCTGAAAAAAGGTGAAAAATTATTGGACATCGGAAGCGGGTGGGGATGGTTAATTATTCGGGCGGCTCAACAATATGGTGTAAAGGCAACAGGAATTACTTTAAGTGAAGAGCAGTATGTGAAAACAAACGAAAGGATCAAGGATCTTAATTTAACTCATCAGGTTCAAGTGAAATTAAAAGATTACAGAGAAGTGGCAGAAGAAGGAGAAAAGTATGATAAAGTAGTAAGTGTGGGAATGATAGAGCATGTGGGAAAAGCCAATCTTCCTGTATATATGGAAACAGTTAAGAAGCTTTTGAATAAAGGCGGGTTATCTGTTCTGCATTGCATTACCGGTCAAATTGAATCTATGCCCAACAAGTGGATTCGAAAATATATTTTTCCCGGAGGGTATATTCCATCTATTCGTGAGTTGATCTGGCTTTTGCCGGAGTATGATTTTCATTTAATAGATGCTGAAAGTTTAAGACTGCACTATGCAAAGACTCTGGACTGCTGGGCGGAAAACTTTGAAAAGAATATTAAATATGTCTCAAAAAAATACGGTAAAAGATTTGTAAGAATGTGGTGGCTGTATTTGAACTCCTGTGCGGCTTCTTTCAGAGTCAGCGGATTGGATCTCCATCAAATGATTTTTTCAAAAGGTCTGAACAACAAGTTGCCAATGACCAGAAAATACCTTTATGATTAAATTATAATTATTTTGAACAAGGTAACATACAAATAATAACGATTATCAGAGTATATGTTCTTTCGGTCGTAGTACCATAGGCAAATATCAACAGAACCAAATCCGAAGAATGTAACCATTATATAGAGAATTATTAAGGTCGAGAAAGTTAATATTAATAGAATCTTGTTGAGTTATACATTTTTGATAAGGAGGCGGTTCATTAATGAACCGCCTTTAAAAATCATGATTTTCAAGCTTTTCTGCTCTCTGTTTGGCATTTTCGATAAGCTTTTTTTTGTTTACAATAATCCTTTCATGACTTCCGAATCCAATAGCTCCAATTTCATCAAAAGCAATCATTTTAAATGATACCTTACTGCCATCAAATTCAGATATTTTTACTTCTACCGTAACGGTTTCTCCCAGGACAGTTGCTTTTTCATGGGTAACAGAAGACATAATACCAACGGAAATGTAGCCATCGGGAAGATTTTTGTCTACTAAATGAACAGAGGCATCCAGCATCATAGCTACAAGTGCAGGTGTTGCGAACAATGCTTCCAGGTTTCCTGTTCCAAAGTTTGCTGCTGTATCATTGGGTTCGACCAGCTTCTGTACCGTATTTTTTTCTCCAATACGAATATCAGGTATGTCCATGAAATCAACTCCTTTCAAATAAACAGAAAATTAGAACAATATTTTTTTATTGTACATAACCAAAGTGATGAAAAAGCTCCTAGTAATATCGTTTTTGATTATCTCTAAAAATTAGGATATGTTCTTTAAAATGTTTCATGCATAATTGATTAAATATCTTTAAACGGATTGAAGAATATCTGTTATAAAGAAGGAGTAATATTATTTCCAGCTCAAGAAAAAAACCAAAAGAGTGCAGTCATATGGCTGCACTCTTGAGAGGTGGTTGTAAACTATCTGCCTTATTACTCAGCGTAGTAAAAGGAGAGTGGGTTAAATTATTCGATAACTACCACCGGTTTGATTAAATCAGAAGGTTTATCTTTCATAAGCATTAATGCAGGTTCAATGCCCTCTAATCCAGTGAAAGTGTGTGTAATGAGCTTGCTGGTATCGAGTTTTCCTGTTTCGATCAAGGATGCCATTTTTTCCATTTTTAGCCTTCCGCCGGGAGTTAGGCCTCCTAAAATTTGTTTGTGGCCCATGCCTACACCCCATTCTACACGAGGTAATTTGATGTAATCCCCTTCGCCAAGATAGTTGACATTTCCGATAGTGCCGCCTGCTTTCAGCATTTTGACTGCTTCACCAAATGTATCTAAATTACCACCTGCAATAATAACACGATCAACGCCTTTTCCGTTTGTTAATTCCATTACTTGATCAACGATGCTGCCTTCTTTGTAGTTGATGATTTTTGTTGCGCCGTAGAATTTTGCTGCTTCAACGCATTTTGGGCGTGTCCCTACAGCGTATATATGAGAAGCACCCATTAAATTTGCACCGGCTACAGCCATTAATCCTACCGGTCCGATTCCAATTACTACGACGCTATCTCCTAACTTAACACCGGCCATTTCTGCTCCGTGAAATCCGGTAACCACCATATCTGAGAGCATAACTGCATCTTTAGGAGTTATACTATCAGGAAGAAGTGCTAAATTTGCATCTGCTTCATTAACATGAAATAATTCGCCAAAGACACCATCTTTAAAGTTTGAAAACTTCCATCCTGCAAGCATGCCACCCGAATGCTGAGAAAATCCTGATTGAGATTCTAATGAACCCCAGTCAGGTGTGATCGCGGGAACAATTACCCTGTCTCCTGGCTTGAAGTCCTTTACATAAGACCCGACTTCAACAACTTCGCCTATTGCCTCATGTCCTAAGATCATATTAAACCGTTCACCGATTGCACCTGACCATACAGTGTGAATGTCAGATGTGCATGGTGCTAAAGCAAGTGGTTTGACAATTGCGTCTAAAGGGCCGGCCACCGGTTTTTCTTTTTCAATCCAGCCTACTTTTCCTATTTCCAACATTGCAAAACCTTTCATATTGAAACCTCCCTTAAATTTTAGTTCTTTATATCATCTCGCAATGTTCATGCCAAATAAAGGTATCTCTCAAATTGTGCAAATTTTAACCATTAATTTGTATTAAGCTGCTGTTATGTAGTATAAATCGGCAAGATATTACTTTTTGGTGTAGTAAATCGCTACAAAGTGTAGATTTTTACTACATTTTTGTTTCAGCAATAGCTAAAAATGGTGTACAAAATAACAAATTTTTGTTAGAATATTAACATAAAGATTTTATAAAATATTTAGCACGAGGATGATTTTATATGTATAAAATAATGCACCCATCGTATTTGGAAATGAAAATAGAAGACTCACATAAGAGATGTATAAAAATGGGTGTCGACAAAGAAATGAAAACGCCTGCAAGAATCATAACCGAAAAAAAGCTTCAGAATATATTGAAAAAGAACAGCCAACTGATAAATATTGCTTTGCCGTACATGAAACTATTGAGAGAATTTTTGAAAGGAACTGGATTTCTTATTGATTTGGCGGATTCAAACGGATGTATTATATCGATAATAGGTGATGATGAAATTTTAAATTGTGCCGCTGAAATGGGCATGTATCTTGGAACGGATATGAGCGAAAAAAGTTGTGGTACTAATTCAATCGGGACGGCATTGTTTGAAAAATGCCCTATACAAATGGCCGGAGAACAGCACTATATAAATATATATCAAATATGGACCTGCTCGTGTGCTCCTATTTGCAATACAAAAGGTCATATTTTAGGTGCTTTGAATGTTACCGGGCTGTATAATTCAGTTCATCCTCATACATTGGGATTCGTTTCTACAACGGCAGAATTAATAGAGAATGAGTTAAAAAGCCTTGAATCTAAACAAGTTCTCTATCATATAACTCAGTTAAATGAGACTATTGTAAATGCAGTTGATTTTGGCCTTTTATCTATCGGTAAATCAGGAAGTATTCAAACCACCAATAGAAAAGCCTGTGAAATATTTGCTTGCAGCAAGGAAAGACTATTGAACACAAGTGCTAAAAATCTTTTTAGTAATTGGCAGGACATTATATGTGTATTAGAGCGAGATGGCATTTATTCGGATGAAGAGTATGTTAATAATAATAATGACAAGAAGAAGAAATTTAATATTAATGCTTATCCCGTTAAAGACATAAATGATGACTTAACAGATATAGTTGTAACGATGAAAGACATGAAAAACATTTATAAGCTTGTAAATAAGTATACTGGGAAGAACGCATATTATTCATTTGATAATATTATCGGAAATAGTTTGCAATTAAAAGAAATAATAGAATATGCAAGAACAGTATCGAAGACACCCTCTACTATAATTATTCAGGGAGAAAGCGGAACAGGAAAAGAAATATTTGCCCAGGCGATACATAATGAAAGCTATAGGAGTCATGAGCCTTTTATTGCAATCAACTGTGGTGCAATTCCAAGAAATTTGATTGAAAGCGAATTGTTTGGCTACGAAAATGGTGCTTTTACCAGTGCGAGGGCAGGAGGTATGCCGGGAAAATTCGAGCTTGCTCAAAATGGCACCATATTTTTGGACGAAATAGCTGAAATGCCTATGGATATGCAGGTAAATCTTTTGAGAGTACTCCAAGAAAAAAATATTACAAGGATTGGTGGAACTAAAAGTGTTCCCATAGATGTTCGAGTGATTGTAGCTACCAACAAAAGTTTGATAGAAGAGGTAAAAGACGGTAATTTCAGGGAGGATTTGTATTACAGATTGAATGTTATACCAATTTACATTCCGCCACTTAGGGAAAGAAAAGAAGACATAAGGCCTTTAACTGCTCACTTTCTTGAAAGAAAGGCTGAAAAATTAGGAAAGGACACACCTGAACTACATCCGGATGATTATAAATTGCTTTTCGGGTATCAGTGGCCTGGCAATGTAAGGGAGCTGGAAAATACGATAGAAAGCTATGTTATAAACGGTAAATTAAATATTAATAGGAAGGATGGCAGAAATTTTTCTAATCAAACAAAGAGAACTCGTCAAAATAGTTACAATAGGCAAAGCTTATCTGAATGGGAAAAAATAGCAATAAAAGAATGTCTTATTCACTGTAAAGGAAACATATCCAAAACTGCTTCATATCTTAAGATTGATCGAAGTACTTTATACAAAAAAATGCGCAAATATTCAATTACAAGCTAATTAGAATAGAGAAACGCCTAAGAACCTATTAAATCCGAATATTTATTTTTTTAAATATTTTAACTATAATAATAAATATATATTAAGCAGAGGGTGTATTTAGATGATGAGGATTAAACAAATAGAAAAAAAAGAAAGAAAGAAAGGCATTTATTTTCTTTTTATTGAAAATGGTCCAAGGATAGAAGTACACCAAGAAATTGTAATGAAGTATGGATTAAAGGCAGATGATTTTGTTGAAGATGATTTGATTCAGAGCGCAGTGGCTGAAACAGAGTACCTTTTAGCTAAAGATATTGTCCTCAAATATCTAAGGAATAAGGATAGATCCATAAATGAAGTGAAAAGATACCTTGAAGGCAAAGGCTTCAATCGAGAGGTGATTAGACGCAGCATTGACTTTATTAAAAATTTAAACCTTGTAGATGACCAAATTTATGCAGAAAATTATGTCATAGAGTCTTTAAGAAAAGGAATTGGTGAGCTGAAAATAAGATACGAATTGAACAATAAAGGAGTTGACAACTATATAACAGAAAAAATTATCCAAAAACACCTCTCGGAAGAAGAAGCATATAAGAATGCTCTCGAAATCATTCAGAAGAAGTTTACAGGCGACTCGTGGAATGAAAAAACCAAAGCAAGAATAGGAAGGTTTCTTTTATCCAAAGGGTATAGGGAAGAAACAATTTATCAGGTTCTGGAGACACTCTCATAATATTTGACATGTAAAGACTGGGTGGGTATAATGAATACATCATTACATTAAAGCGATAAACACAATCTAAGAGGTGTATGATGGGGATTGAATCCAAGATAAAAAGTCAATTGGCAGATGAATTGTTTGAAGCCATATTGGAACTGAAGGATCAGGAAGAATGTTACAGATTCTTTGAAGATATATGTACCATTAAGGAGGTACAGGCCATATCTCAAAGGTTTAAAGTAGCAAAACTTTTACAGGAAAACAAAACCTATACGGATATCGAGAAAATAACTCATGCCAGTACTGCTACCATCAGCAGAGTTAACCGGTGCCTGGTTTATGGAGCAGATGGGTATAGATTGATATTGGACAGATTGGCAAAGAAAGGCAAAGAAAAAGCAAAGAAAAAGTAAAAAAGTATTGACAATGGATATCACCATCTATTAAAATAAGTAAAACAAGTAATCTGAAAAGCGATGAGTAAGAGTAGTACGTATGATTCTGAGATTAAAGAGAGCCGATATTTGGTGTAAATGCGGTATCAAAGAGTATGCAGAATGGGCTTACGAGTGGGAACTGAATTCAAGTAGGGAACCCGGGAATCTCCCGTTACAGAGATAGGATATCGGATTTATTTCCCGTATCTGAAATGAGATGGTTTTAACCAAAATGAGGTGGCACCACGATAATTCGTCCTCTATACGATTTGCGTATAGAGGTTTTTTGTATTTATAAACCATTTTCAAAAAAACAGAAATGAAATCGCACTGGTTACTTAAATAATAAGGAGGAAAAGAAATGAAAAGAAAAGAATTTTTTGGACAATTTGGAGGTTCTTATGTGCCGGAGCAATTGAATGAAGTTTTGGAGGAAGTGGCAGAAAACTTTTATAAGTATATTGAAGACTCGGGTTTTCAGGAAGAATTGGCGTATTACCATAGCCAATATACAGGAAGACCTAATCCTTTATATTATGCCGAAAGGCTAACAAAAAAGCTTGGAGGAGCAAAAATTTATTTAAAGAGAGAAGACTTGAACCATACAGGTGCCCATAAAATCAACAATGCCATTGGTCAGGTGCTATTGGCCAAGAGGATGGGCAAAAAGCGAATTATAGCGGAAACAGGTGCAGGCCAGCATGGTGTGGCTACTGCAACCGTATGTGCCATGTTCGGTATGGACTGTACCATCTACATGGGAGAAATCGATACACACAGGCAAGCGCTCAATGTTTTCAGAATGGAACTTTTAGGGGCGAAGGTGGTTGCTGTAAAAACCGGCACCAAAACTCTAAAGGATGCGGTTGATGCTGCATTGGAAGATTTCGTAGTGAATGCAGATAATACATTTTACCTTTTAGGTTCCGCAGTCGGACCTCACCCATATCCGATTATGGTCAGAGAATTTCAGAGCATTATCGGTAAAGAAGCGAAAGAGCAAATCCTTGAATTGGAAGGCAGACTGCCTGATTATCTCATTGCCTGTGTAGGTGGAGGAAGCAATGCTATAGGATTGTTCAATCCATTTTATCAAGACAAGAATGTAAAAATTATTGGTGTTGAACCTGCAGGAAAAGGATTAAATACTCCTGACCATGCAGCTACTCTGACAAAGGGTGAAGTAGGGGTGATTCATGGATTTAAGTGCTATAATTTACAAAATGATATGGGAGAACCTCTTCCCGTTTATTCAATTGCCGCCGGCTTGGATTATCCCGGAGTGGGACCAGAGCACAGTTACTACAAAGAAACAGGGAGGGGAGAATATGTTACTGCAACAGATGCCGAAGCTTTGGATGCTTTTCACGAACTTTCAAAAACAGAGGGAATTATCCCTGCATTAGAAAGTGCACATGCCATTGCCCAGACAATAAAAATTGCAAAAACATTACCTGAGGATAATATTATTATCGTTAATTTATCCGGCAGGGGAGATAAGGATGTTGCACAGGTTAAGGGGATGATCAATTTGGAGTAATTAATATAAAATAAAATAAATGAATTGAGAGAAACCCTACAGGTTTCTCTTTTTAAGTTTATGTTACATTTTTTGTATTCTCTTCAATTAAAGTGCTTTTCGCATTATAATAGTAATTATAAAAAATTCAAAGAAGATAATAACATAATAATATTCTATGTTATTAAAATAACAATTTTATTTTTTTTTGTTAAATAATTGTGTATCAAGCTATTATCTATAGTTATTTTTTATAAAACAATTAGCTGTGTGCATTCAATGTAAGTAAAAACCTTTTATTTGTGTTTTTTTTGGAACACAATTTCTCAAAAAATGAACAAATATGACTCAGTTTTTAGAATTGATTTAAGCTACTATTTGGACATGTTATTTTTTTGACACCACTATAAAAAATAAAAAATGTTAATATATCAATAACATCTCTAATATATTGATAAAAAAATAACAAAAAAATAATATTTTCGTGAATTATATATCAATTGTAAAATCAATGGCACATAAGTTGCATATATAATAAGCCTGAAATAATTTTCTGGCTTTCCAAAGGATTATGTTAATAATTAAACAATATTCAAAAGGAGTGAACAGATGATTGCTATTTTTTCACCATAAACGAAAGTGAGTGTGATATATCATTTTTGTACAAATAATAGCACTATTTTTAGCTGTTAACTATGTAATGAAATGATACTAAGAATTCTATGGATGTAAGGAGTGAAGAGAAATGTGTGAAAAAAACAAATGTGCTTGTAATAGCAGCGAATTACCGGTGTTTGATTTTTCAAAGTTGGAACCAGTATTAAGTAAATACAAAAAAACTCCGGGAAGTTTAATTACGATATTACAAAAAGCGCAGGATATCTACGGTTATTTGCCTAAAGAAGTCATCAATTATATTTCGCAGGAGACTGGTGTAAAACCGGCAAAGATTTATGGCGTGGTAACATTTTATACACAATTTAGATTGGAACCAATTGGTAAGTATCTGATTATGCTCTGCCAAGGAACAGCGTGTCATGTAAATGGCGCAAAGATGATAGAAGAAGCGATTTGTGAAGAGCTGGAAATACAGGAAGGCGATACAACAAAAGATGGTTTGTTTACATTAAATAATGTGGCATGTCTCGGATGCTGCAGCCTTTCACCTGTTATGATGATTAATGGGGAGACTTACGGAAAACTTACAAAAGACAGTACTAAAACAATACTTAAAGATATCCGAAACAAAGAGAATTCAGGGGAGGTGAAATAAATGAGAGTTATTGTAGGGCAAGGAAGCTGCGGGATTGCTGCAGGTGCCAATAAGGTATTTGTTGCTTTTGAAAAGTTGATTGGAGAAAAAAATCTTAATGTTTCATTAGAAAAAACAGGGTGTATAGGTACCTGCTATTTAGAACCCATGGTAGATATTGTAGATGACAATGGAAAAAAGACCACTTATGTCAGCGTAAAGCCAGAACAAGTGAAAGAACTTACAGAAAGACACCTGGAAGAAAGTAGCATCATTTCTGAATATACGATTTCAGACGAAGATTTAGATATATTAAGAAAGCAAAAGAGAATAGCTCTCAGAAATTGCGGTCTTATAAACCCTGAAAGCATTGATGAATATATAGAAACCGGAGGATATGAAGCAACTAAAAAAGTCCTGACTCAAATGTCACAAGACCAGGTTATTAATGAAATGAAAATTTCCGGTCTTCGAGGAAGGGGCGGTGCCGGATTCCCCACCTGGTTTAAATGGGATGCGGCAAAAAAATCTCCGGGCAGTGAAAAATACATGATTTGTAATGCTGATGAAGGGGACCCGGGCGCATTTATGGATAGAAGTGTACTGGAAGGAGACCCACATTCCGTACTGGAGGGCATGATTATCGGCGGATATGCTATGGGAGCTATTGAAGGTATTATTTATGTAAGAGCGGAATATCCATTGGCAATCAAGCGGTTGGAAAAAGCAATAGAGCAGGCAAGAGAAAAAGGATTTCTTGGGAAAAATATTTTCGGGACAGATTTCAGTTTTGATATGAGAATTAAAGCCGGAGCAGGTGCTTTTGTATGCGGTGAAGAAACAGCTCTTATTGCTTCCTTGGAAGGTGAAAGGGGTATGCCCAGACTTAAGCCGCCATTTCCTGCTCAAAAAGGCTATTGGCAAAAACCAAGTAATATCAATAATGTAGAGACCTTTGCAAATGTTACATGGATTATTAGCAATGGAGGAGCCGCTTATGCAGCTATGGGAACAGAAAAGAGTAAAGGGACAAAAGTTTTTGCTATTACCGGAAAGATAAGAAAAGGCGGTCTTGTGGAAATTCCAATGGGCTTAACATTGCGTGATGTTATTTATGACATTGGCGGCGGTATTAAAGATGATAAAAAATTTAAAGCTGTTCAAATGGGAGGACCATCCGGAGGATGTATTCCTGCCAGCCTCGTGGATACTACAGTAGATTATGAATCCCTTACAAAAACCGGAGCCATTATGGGATCAGGCGGCATGGTGGTTATGGATGAAACTACATGTATGGTGGATATGGCAAGGTACTTCCTTGATTTTACAAGGAAAGAATCCTGCGGGAAATGTAACTATTGTCGTATAGGAACCAAAAGAATGCTTGAAATATTAGAAAGAATTACTGAAGGAAAGGGTAAGGACGGGGATATAGAGCTTCTCGAAGAATTAGCCATGAAAGTAAAAGACGGTTCAATGTGTGCTCTTGGTCAAACAGCACCAAATCCTGTCTTAACAACCCTTAAGTACTTTAGAAATGAATATGAAGACCATATATATAAACAAAAATGTACGGCAAAATCCTGTAAAGCACTGCTTACCTTTACAATTGATGAAGATAGATGTACAGGATGTACTTTATGTGCAAGGAAATGCCCGGTTGACGCTATTTCTGGTGAAGTAAAAAAAGTGCATAAAATCGATCAGGATATATGCATCAAATGCGGCAAGTGTGAAAGCTCCTGTAAATTTAATGCAATTAATATAGACTAATGGAAAGAGGTGAGAAATGTGAAAAAGCTAAGATTGAATATTAATGGTAAAGAAGTATTTGGTGTCAGAGGCCAGACTATTTTAGAAGTAGCACAAGAAAATGGCATCAGTATTCCAACTCTTTGCTATGATGAAAGAACAGAAATATATGGATCATGCGGTTTATGTATGGTGGAGATTGAAGGTATCCCAAAGCTTTTTAAGGCATGTGCAACAGAAATATCAGATGGCATGGTAATCCGGACAGATACCGAGAGAGTAAAAGAATCCAGAAAGACTAATCTTGAATTATTACTTTCACAGCATATAGGAGATTGCAGGCCGCCTTGTATGCTTGCATGCCCTGCCGGAACTGATTGTCAGGGATATGTAGGACTTATCGCAAACGGTGAATATGAAGAAGCTTTGAAACTCATCAAGGATAAAATTCCTCTTCCGGCAGCTATAGGAAGAGTATGTCCACATCCTTGTGAAGATGCTTGCAGGAGAAAATTAGTAGATGAACCGGTTTCCATTGCATGGCTGAAACGATTTGCCGGTGATTTTGATTTGGGAAGCGGAAATCCATTTTTGCCGGATATCAAACCATTGACAGGTAAAAAAATTGCAGTTATTGGCGGAGGCCCCAGTGGCTTATCGGCTGCTTATTTCTTGAGAATGGAAGGACATGAAGTTACGATTTATGAAGCAATGCCTAAACTTGGCGGTATGCTAAGATACGGTATACCCGAATACAGACTGCCGAAAGAAGTTTTGGATGAAGAAATCGAATTGATTCGTCAAATGGGTGTTGAATTCAGAATAAATACTAAGATTGGCAAGGATATATCCTTTGAAAAAGTAAGGAGTTCTTGCGATGCCGTTTATATTGCCCTTGGTGCGTGGAAGAGTGCACCTATGAATTGTGCAGGAGAAGATCTGGATGGTGTTCTTGGAGGTATTGATTTTCTGGAAAAAGTCGTGTGTAATCAAGAGGTGAAACTGGGAGAAAAAGTAGCTATCGTAGGCGGCGGAAATACAGCAATGGATGCCTGCAGAACGGCTGTGAGACTGGGTGTAAAAGAAGTCTATAATATTTACAGACGTACCAGAGAGGAAATGCCTGCTGAAGAAATAGAAATCGTTGAAGCAGAAGAAGAAGGCGTAATTTTTAAATACCTGACAAATCCAACAGAAATACTTGGAGATGATAATAGGAAAGTCACTAAAATAAAACTGCAAAAAATGGAATTAGGTGAGCCGGACGAAAGCGGAAGAAGAAGACCTGTACCTGTAGAAGGAGCCATTGAGACCATGGATGTTGACAATGTCATTGTTGCCATTGGTCAGGCAGTAAATCCTTCAGGTTTTGACGGGCTTATGCTGACGAAACGAAAAGGCATTATCAGGGATGAAGAAACCTTTATGACCAACATTGACGGTGTTTTTGCAGGCGGCGACTGCTCTAATGATAAAATATCCATTGCAGTTGAAGCCATTGCGGATGCAAAAAAAGCTTCAGAAATCATTACGTCTTATCTTCAAGGACATCGAGTAAGGTTTGAAGAACCCTACTTTGTGGAAAGAACAGATCTGACGCCGGAAGATTATGAAGAAAGAGAAAGAAGATTCCGACCTAATATGAATCATCTGAACCCGGATGAGAGAAACAGAAACTTTGAAGAAATCGTAAAAGGATACACTGGAGAACAGGCAGAAGAAGATGCGGCCAGATGCTTGGAGTGCGGGTGCCATGACTATTTTGAATGTAAGCTTGTGAAATATGCCAATGAATATAATGTTGAGCCGTCAAGATTTTCCGGTGACATTAATCGGGTAGAGTTTGAAGATGATCACCCATTTATTACGAGGGATCCCAATAAATGTATCCTATGTGGTTTATGTGTGAGAGTCTGTGATGAAGTTATGGGTGTAACAGCTTTAGGGTTAGTAAACAGAGGATTTGATACGGTAGCAAAACCGGCTTTGGAGGAACCTTTGATTGAATCCGGCTGTGTTTCCTGCGGACAATGTATCAGTGTATGTCCTACCGGTGCTTTGGGTGAGAAGTTGAATATTGATAAACCGGTTCCTGTAGATGCAGATGTGGTAGATACAACCTGTGCTTTCTGCTCCGTAGGGTGTAGCACAAAATTGACTTATAAGGGCAGCATGCTGCTAAGGTCACTTCCGGACAGAGAAGGTGCCGTCAATAAAGGACTGCTCTGTGGAAAAGGAAGGTTTGGATTTGATATTGCTAAAACAGAAGGACGCATAACAAAACCGTTGATCAGAAAAAATGGAGAATTAGTTGAAACAAGCTGGCACGAGGCCTTTGTTTATACTGCTAAAAAAGTTCAAAGTATCTTTGTTAAAGAAGGTCGAGATAAAGTCGGAATATCAGTCTCGGATCGGTATACAAATGAAGAAGCCTATACCATCAAGAGGCTGGCAGATACGCTTGGTGCCAACATTTTTAGTTTCAATAACAGAAAGAGCGGATTAGAAAGTGTCTTTGGAATTGATGCATCACCCAATACCATTGATGAACTTTTATCTACCAACCTTATTTTACTGGTTGGATTTGATCCTAATGATAATCCGGTTGCAATGCTTAAAATACGTCAGGCAGTTAAAAACGGTGCAAAATTAATTGCTATAAATCCGGAGGAAATATCTGTTCATGGTGCAGAAACATTTGTATCACCTGAGAATAATATATTGTTCTTGAAAGAGATCACAAAGGCACTGATAGATGCAGGAAAAGCTCCTGGGAATTCCGAAGGGTTTGATGCATTAAAAGAAAGTTTGAAAGATGTTTTGGTGAGCGAAGCTGCAAAAGGAATTGCAGAAAAATATGCGGCGGTTAAAAAAGCTATGATTGTATTTGGCCAAAATTTTGTTTCAACGGAAGCTGCAAAGATGATTGCAAATATGGCAGTGATTTCAGGGCATATTGGATCACCAAGAGATGGTATACTCCAACTGAAATCAAAGAATAATAGTCAGGGGCTGATAGACCTTGGCATTTCAGATGGCGGGGAAATTGCAGAAAATTCAAAAGCACTCATGATATTTGGAGAAGATACCGATACTGACCTGAGCGAACTCGAGTTTCTAATGGTTCAGGATACTCATCTAACTGAGACAGCTAAAAATGCTGATGTGGTATTCCCGGCTTCATGTTTTGCCGCGACAGATGGTACATTTACCAATACTGAAAGAAGGATTCAAAAAGTCTCAAAGGCTTTGGAGCCGGATGTTGAATACACAAACTGGGAAATTGCTGCGGGAATTGCAAAGGTCCTTGAATGTCAGATGCCATATAAATCCGTTGAAGATATCGTGAGTGAGATGAAACTCAATCTACCTTACTATAATGATTCGGTAGTAGGAGAAATCCTTGGAGGGGTACTGTATCAGGATGGATTTGGACATTCGGATAAAAAAGCGAAGCTTCAGACATCAGAAAACGGTATCTTGTTTGATCCAATGAAAAACACAGATAATCTAATGAATATGATTAACGATAAGCTTCCAAAACCGGCAGTAAAATAATTCAGAGAAATGATATTAGAAACTGTCTCTATGTCAATAGTTGGGGTAGAGCGCTTGTAAAACAAAGTCAAATGGGGCTGGCGAGAGTCAGCCTCTTAATTTAGCAAATTTTTTCGTTAGTGCTAATCTTTCTGCATCAGCAACATTTCAATCTTGTGATTTCTCGCACATTTTTCTATAATTCTAACAGCTTTTTCAATATTTTCACATTGTTGCGGCTGACTGGAACAGAGTCCTTTACTCCTTTAAAATGCACATCAAAGCTGTAGTTCATTTTAGGGGATATTCTTATTACCTTATCAAGGTTAATAATATAGCTCCTATGGGCTCGGAAAAAATTGAGATTTTTCATTTTACTTTCGTAATATTTTAGAGGATGTTTTGATCGATAGAACATTTTTTCCGTACGGATCTGAACATACTTATTCAAAGCTTCAATATAACATATATCTTCAAGATTTATCAAAATAGTATCTTCTCCATCTGAGACAAAAAACTTCTTTATGGTCTCTTCATAATTTTCGTTAACTAAACTAATATTATCATTGTTTGTTCTTATCTTTTCTATTCTTGAGATGCATTTTTCGATTCTCTCTGTTGAATATGGTTTTAAGATGTAGTCTAACGCATGTAGTTCAAATGCATTAATGGCATATTTGTCATACGCCGTGACAAAAACAATATTCAAATCTTTATAAGTGGTTACGATTTCTTCGGCTAGATAAAGACCGCTGATTTCAGGCATATCAATGTCTAAAAAGATGACATCAGGTTCTAAATTTTTGATATTGAAAAAAGCTTCAAAAGGATTCGTAAATGAGCCTATCACCTTTACTTTATTCAAGCTTTTCAGATGAAACTGCAATTCTTTTAAAGCAAATATTTCATCGTCAATCAGTATAGCTTTTAGCATATTCTCGCTCCTCTCTGATAGGTATCTTTATGTTTATTACAGTTCCTTTGTTTATATCGCTGATTATTTCGAGACCTGTTCCGTATACTGCTTTTAAACGCTGATTTACATTATATAAACCTGTACCGTCATTCTTCGTTGGATCATCCTTTCTTAACAATATAAGTTTCTCTTTTGGCATGCCTATTCCATTATCTTCAATAGAAATAATGATATGTTTTCCACGACGAGATGCGGAAATGGCAATTCTGCAGTTTTCTGTTTTGTTTTTTAAACCGTGGTGCATGGCATTTTCTACCAAAGGCTGTAAAACAAAAGGAATGATATTGCAGTTTTGAGCAGATTTATCGATGTTATAGGCTACATCCAGCCTTCCGTCGAATCTGACCTTTTCAATTGATAAATAGGATTTTACAAGTTCCAGTTCGTTTTCTAAAGATACAAACAAGTTCTGGTTGTACATTTTAAAATCAAATTTTCCCCTTAAGTAGCTGCTGAATTTTAACAAGAGATTTCTGGCTTTTTCAGGGGATTCTCTTGTCAGATATATAATGGTATTCAGGGTATTGTATAAAAAATGCGGAACGATTTGCGCCTGCAAAAATGCCAGCTCTGCTTTTGAAAGTTTTTGAGCCTTTTCAAACATATCTGCAATAATCAATGATAAAGAGTGCATTTGGCATAGTATAAAAATAATGAAACCGATAGAAAACGTGTAAGCTATATTATAATCACTATGTATCCTATTGGCATAAGCCATGTCAATAGCAGCCGTTATAAGCATAATAAAAGTACCAAATAGGAGCAACCCTGCTCCTGGTTCATTTTTTCTTGCTGCGGCAATGATAATAGTGAAAATATAAATAAAAGATAAGATAAATAGTATCAAGCAAGGATTCATTAAATGCCCGAAGACTGTCAAAGGTGTGAAAATGATAATGGCTATATAAGCAAGAAATGGTGAAATAACAATCTTTAAAATCTTTTTGGGAAATACTTTAGGATATAAACCGTAAAGAGAGAGAGCCAGCAAAATGGGTCCTGAGGGGACGGTTATGTATTCGAGCTTTGAGAATAAGCCGAAAGGTATATTCGGGAAAACCAGATTGGCTGCAACTTCTCTAATCAAAAATTCTCTTAAAGCCGCCATCAAGCAAAATAAAGCCAAATAAAGGCTTGCAGTCTTTTCTTGCATAACAGAAAAAATTATAAGGTAATAAAAGGCTGAAATAAGAAGAATGCCAAGCAATATAAGACTAATCATGAGATTTAGTTCCCGATTTTTATATATAGCTTCCTCGGATCCAATCAAAATGGATTCCCACATGCCCCCT
>CAZKKX010000032.1:0-20318 GCA_964553505.1 uncultured Eubacteriales bacterium
AATATTTGTAATTCCGTCCCGGGCAAAGGGAGTCCGACGGAATTATATTTGATGTTATTGTCTTTATTTACAGATACGATAGGAGAGCATTCCGTCAGCCCATATCCTTGAAACATAATGATGCCCATGTCATTAAAACATTCCAAAATTTCCGGGTCCGCAGCAGCCGCACCGGAAATAAACATTCGAATATTCCCCCCTAAAGCATCATGAACGGATTTAAACAACTTTCTTGACTTATCTATTCCGACTTTTCTCAACGCTCGATTAACGGCAAGCCCTTTTCTCAATTTGGAGGTTTTTCCTTCCTTTTCAACCTTTCTCCACAATCTTGTATACATAGATTCAAAAATCAAAGGAACCCCTAACATAACAGAAGCTTTTGACTCATTTAAATTTTTTACAATATGCTTAAGCCCTTCACAAAAAGCAATACATGCCCCTTTATATAAAGGAGTGAATATACCACAAGTACATTCATATGTATGATGCATTGGAAGTACCGAAAGAATTACATCTGTTTCCTTCGCATCGACATATTGTGACATTGCCATAACATTTGCACAGATATTTTTATGGGAAAGCATTACCCCTTTGGCAAGCCCTGTCGTTCCTGATGTGAACAAAAGAATACCGACGGCTTCGGGATCAATTTCTGCATTGATATACTCCGTTTTACCATTATGAATATATTCGTGCCCTTTTATAATCATTTTTTTCAAAGATAACTTTTGAGCAGAATCCTCTAAGGCATCCATACTGATTAAGTATTTTAGATGCTCCAATCCTTCCACAGCATTGTCAACAACACTTTCTAATTTATCTGAATAAATTAGTGCCCTCGCTTTTGATTTTTCCAGTAAGTATCTTATTTCATTAGACGGCAATTCTTTATCAAGGGGAACAATAACCCCTATACCATTGACAACTGATAAATAGGTAAGCAGCCACTCAAAACGATTCTCCCCTATAACAGCTATGCGTTCACCCTTTAATCCTAATTCCATAAAAGCAGTACCCAAAGCATCTAACTGCACTTTAAATTCTTTGTACTTTACAGGCATGTATGTGCCGCCCGGCTTTTCTTTTTTTAGAAAGGCATTCCTCTCAGGGAAAACCCTTGCACTGCTTTCTATTAAATCCTTCAGGTCCTTTATCGGTCTTATGGGATAAAGGGCTTCTTTATTCTTTTTCAATCTCACTTCCCCCCTAAACCCTTTCTAAAAAATACTCTATTTGCTTTTATTTCATTATACCTTGAACCACCCAAGAATACAAAAATAAAAATACCGAGACTATTTATTTTTCACAAACTCAAAGGAGGATTTGTCATATGGCAAACCCTCCCCAAGCTATTGAAAAAGTCCTATTAAATAAACCCTGTACAAATCATACGAATCAAACAAAACGGTATTCTTAAAGGGTTTATATTTATACAGGTTTATTCATTTTTGTTTTGTTTAACCTCCAACTTGCCGAAAATCTGCTCCCACCGAAAATCCGTACTTTGCAGTAATTTGTCCGCAAATATCTCTGACATTTTTTCTTTATAAATCTCTTTTTGTATTTCATTTGTATCCGGTATAATATTTGTAGATTTAAACATTTCTGAAACCATTTTTTCAAGAAATATCTTTTTAAATAATTCTTCTGCTTTTTCATTTTCTTTATTTTTTTTTATAAGCTTTTCCGGATTGTTATCGACATTTTTCCCCTCAATAATCATAATACCGCCCCTTTCACTTAGGTTTGAGATTTAGGGTTAAAATTATTATCTAATGTTGTTGGTCATTCTCCACATTTCATCTGCCGCCTCAAGACTCCTTGCATTAAGTTGGTACGCCCTCTGAAGAATCATCATATCAATCATCTCTTTTGCCATCTCCACATTGGACATTTCAGAATATCCTTGATTTATCGTTCCAAAATATTCGGGGTCATCATCGGAATCCAGTATTTCTTCTCCTTCGGGAATTCTGTAATATCCGGATCCTGCATCTTGAAGATTTTCCTTATTATCAACATCATAGAGAATTATTTTTCCCACATTTTCTAAATCTCCGTCTTCATCTTCTGCAAAAATTTCTCCCATCTTATTGATAATAATGGATGATTTATCGTAATTGTTTAAATTTTCTTCGTCTTCAATTGAAATAGTTCTGCCGTTTGAATCTACAATCTCTCCATCTTCATTGACCGAAAGGTTTGCCACTCTGGAAAACAACATATTATTTCCGCTTCTATAACCAAAAAACCCATTGCCTTCAATAGCAAGTTCCAATGGATTGGATGACGGTGAAAGCGTTCCCTGATCAAATATCCTGTAAGGTTCCGATACCCTTACACCTGCCCCTATAGTAGGCTCTTCTGCTTCCAATTCATCTGTCAAAGGTGTTCCCAGCTCCCCAATCTTGTTTCTCAACAGCTCTTGAAAGTTTTGATCAACTTTTTTATAGCCTGAAGTATTCATATTTGCAATATTATTTGAGATCGTTTCAATTCTTTTTTGGAGAGCATCTAAACCGCTCCTGCCCGTATACAAAATACTGTTCATAATTCACTTCCTCCATTTAAACTTTTCCAATACTATTAACAGACTTCTCCATCATCTTATCTATCGATTGCAATACTTTCTGATTGGATTCAAAAGATCTGGCAATTTCAATCATTCTCACCATCTCCTTCAACGGATTTACATTCGATTGTTCCAGCATTTTTTGATGGATGACAGCATCTTCAGATTCTACTTCTTGACCATTTTCCATTAGATAATAGCCTTCTCCTATGGCTTTAAGGTTAGTACCGGCAATGTTGACAATTCCTAACTCATATTCTTCATCCCCATCCAAAGAAACAACACCGTCTCCACTGACCGATAGTTTTTTATCTTCTACAAGTATTGACTGATTATTCTTGGACAAAACTCTTTTTCCGTCCTCTGTTGTCAAATAACCCTCTCTATCAATTTTAAAGTGTCCGTTTCTGGTATACCCTGTTTGCAAGTCGCTAAATTCAACTCTGAAAAAACCTTCTCCTTCTATTGCAAAGTCGGTATCTCTTGAAGTCTCTTCAAGCATACCTTGCTCAAAATTTGAATATACTTCATCAATTTCGGCACCAAGGCTTATTTCTCCTATATCTCTCATAAAGTTTTTTCCTCTGTCGGAATGTTCCCTGTTTTGAATCAAAGACCTGCCGGTTTCTTTTGAAATCAACTCCTGCATTTTAAATCCTGTGGTCGCTGCATTGGATAAATTGTTTGTTGTATTCGCCTGACGTCTTTCCTGAATAATCATACCTGAACCCGCCGTAAAAAGTGCTCGCATCATTTTCTTCTACCTCCTCATATTATTGTTCCAATGCTCTTATTTCATCGGGGTATTTCATTCCCAATTCTCTTGCTTTCTTCTCAATCTCATAATCTGAATAAACCGAATTTTTTAAAATCATTATGGTGATACAAGTCATCATAATACCCAAACCAATACCCATAACAACCGTAGGTTTAAAAAGGAATTTCATTTTTTTGATAAATTTTTTAATAATAATAATTCCCCCTTCCCAATGTTCATTTCTCTTGATAATTTTTCCAATGAACTGTCATCGGCATTCTTTAGCCTTTCCGACAAATCCTTATTAGATATGATGATTTCTTCCTTTTCTTCATTATTAGCTGCTTCAGTACTATTTTCAGATATAGCCCGTTCTTCTTTTTTTATCTGCTGTTTAATTTTTTCTATTTCAAGATATAAATTCTCTATATCCTTTTTTAGTACTTCCTCATTTATAGAATGGTTTACCAGTTTAATATCTTCTTTTTCTGATGCCTCATTATATAATACACTGAAAGCTTCATTTTCAAGCCGGATTTTTATTGAACCATACAGAAATAAAACAAGTCCCACTGTAAATAGAAAATATAACAAGTCCATCCCCCCTCGTGTTTGTTGCCAGATAATAGATAATAGATAATAGATTATAGATTATAGGTTATAGGTTATAGGTTATAGATTATAGATTATAGGTTATAAATAATAGATAACAGTCATAGTTTCTACCTCTATCTTGATAAAGATTATGTGGAATAAAATTGTCTTTAACTGTTATCTTTTACTTGTTATCTGTTATCTTCTTCCAACCCCTTCTCTTTCCATAAGGTTTCTTAGTTTGATAATAATCTTGCCGTGTATCTGAGATACTCTGGAAATGGAAACATCCAAAACAGCTGCAATTTCTTTCAAAGGCAATTCCTTATTATAGTATAAATCCAGTATGATTTGCTCTTTCTCTGTCAACATGTCAATGGCATCTATAAGTTGGTTCTTCAATTCTTCTTCTACCATCATGCCCGAAGGATCTATGGCAGTTTTATCTTCTATAAGTTCTTTAAGCGTATATTCGTCATCCTTCAAAAAAAGTGTCTCTTCCAAAAAAGTATATGACAGGTAATAAGCCGTTTCATAAATCCTTTGGAGTTCTTTGAGTTCAATATCCATATAGTTGCTTATCTCTTTATCACTGGGCTCTCGCATAAGCTCCTGCTGCAATAAAGATCGTATCTTATACATTTCATTGAGCTTATCCATTCGACTTCTTGAGATGCTTCCGTTTTTTCTGAGTTCATCATAAATAGCACCTTTTATTCTCCATTTGGCATAATGCTCAAAAGAGGTGTTCAATGAAGGATTATACTTATCTATAGCTTCCATTAATCCAATAATGCCTAAATTGATATAATCCTCTCTTTCCAATCCCTGGCGGGTATTAATACTCATTTTATCAACAATTTTTTCCACCAAAGGAAGGTACTGCATGATTTGATTTTCGTCTTTCGTAGGATATTTAAGATCTTGTTGCAAGCACGGCACCCCTTTTTTCATATTAGAATTATTTATCAACTTCCGCATGGAAAATATATTGAATGTCTACCTTTAGCACAACTCTATAAAAAATTTTTGCTACAAAAGTTGAGTTTATTTATCTTACTTTTAATTGTTCTCTCATTTTCTGAAAAATGTATCGAACCAATTTTTCCTCTATTTGATAATCCATATTAATGAAACATATACCTGCTCTGAACAGCCGGTCTCCGGCATGTTCATTCTTAGTGATTCTAATAATCTTACCTGTAATCGCTTCATGGAAATGGTCATCTTTAAGTACACAAAATAATTCATTCCCTATTTGCAAGGATTCTTTTATCACTATACCTGCTCCTCCGGCACTTAAATCATATGTATAGCCCTTCTTCCATTTTTTATGTTCATAAATGTCCTCTAATTCGAAAACCGAGATTTCCCCGATATCAATACTTTCGTCTATGATAAAATACTCAAAATCAATCATTAAAGGGATTCGAACATTTCTTCTTCGTTGTATAGTCTCATACTCTTCGACTTTTTTTAACTTAATCAGAGGAATCTGATCTTTTATGTTTTCAACTATCTCGGATACGAAAGAAAAAATCTTGTTATTCTCACCACAGTATGTTGCTTTCACCTTTTCACCTGGCTGTAAATACCCATACCCATCTTTTCCCATAGGGATGCTGATAAAGATATGTCCGCTGTCTTCATCCTGAATGGTACTGTTCCCAATTTTTTTATTATCAAGGGAAAATAATTCTATTCTTCGATTCATCTTGAATACAATTGTCATATAATCACCTTTATCCAAAGACTTTAATAAGTCTGTTATAGACTTCTGACATGGTTCGTAAACGCATCTCATTTTTTGATATACCAATCATCCTATCTGAAATACTATTAATACATTTTGATGCAATGGCATTGGGATATTCCAAAACAAATGCCTTTCTGTCCATAACGGCATTAGAAACACGAATATCATCCATAATGTATCCCCCGTACTCAAGGTTAATTCTCAAAAATCTTTCTACTGTATTTTTTAATCTCTCAAAGGTAAAAAGAGCGCTATCTTTACCCGAAACTCGGTTAACAATTACTTTAATACTCTTCTTCAGCTGAAGTTCGGAAATAACTTTCAGCAGCCCGTATGCATCTGTCAAAGCAGTGGGTTCAGGTGTAGTAACAATCAATACTTCCTGTGAAAAAGCTATAAAAGACATCAAATTCATGGAAATGCCTGCACCTGTATCAATAAGTATAGTGTCAATATCATCCAACTGGATAAATTCTTCTGCCAATCTGCTTTGCTGAGTCGTGTCCAAAGTAGTCATTTTTATCATCCCTGAACCTCCGGGTATAATTTTAATGCCTTCGGGTCCTTCCATAATAGCTTCTTTCAATGATTTGTTGTTAAAGAATACGTCATACAGCGTAACAGCAGGAAATAGTCCTAAGACCACATCTACATTTGCCATACCTAAATCAGCATCAATAATCAAGACCTTTCTGCCTTTTCTTTGTAAAGAAATGCCAATATTGACAACTACATTGGTCTTCCCAACACCGCCTTTTCCACTGGCAATGCAATAAATTTTTATTTCTTTTTCACTAACAATCTTATCAATGTTTTCTTTACGTTTCTGTTCCACCATATTTCTTAAGTTATGGGCCTGATCTGTCATTTTATTCACCCCATATATATTTTAAAAGAGTTTCTTTTTGAGCATTTTCTATGTCGTCCGGAACAACTTGTCCTTTACATATAAAGCTGATGGGTTTATCTGTAAAATATCCTGCATTTAAAATATTTCCCGCACTGTAGGTTTCATCAAACTTTGTCAAAATCAAACTGTCAAAACCAACTTTTTTATAATTCTCAATAGACCTTATAAAATCGATATTCTTTGTTACCATGCTTGCCACAAGAAAAACTTTTAAATTGTTGCACTGCTCCAAATATGTCTTCAATTCATTCAATTGATGAATATTTTTATGGCTTCTGCCTGTAGAATCTATGAATATCAAATCTTTATCGTTAAATTGTTCAATTGCTTCTGGTAAATCTTCAGGGGAAAATACCACTTTTACAGGAACTCCAAGTATATTTGCATAGATCTTCAACTGCTCCACCGCACCGATTCTATAGGTATCGATGGTAATTAATCCTATTTTTTTCTGATTCACCAACGCCTCATTTGAAGCCAGCTTGGCAATGGTTGTTGTTTTTCCAACTCCAGTAGGGCCAATAAAAGTTTTTATTCTGCCGCCTACATTTTCTACTTTTACTTTTTTGTCAAACCTGTCTTTTACAAATTCAGTGAGAGCATTGTTATCAAGAGTGTCCGGATTTAAAGACTTCTCCCTGCAATAACTGTCAAAATCATCGATTACAACCGGATGAAAGTCCATTTCCATCATGATGTCTTTATTGGTTGCCGTTTTAGGTTTTTCAGAACATTGTCCGGATTTTTCAACCAACATTTGAACAATACTTCTGATTTGCTGCATCTCCTCCTTTAGTTCTTCTGTTGCCCTATTTTCCTGATGAACCGCAACCTCTTTTATTACTTCCTGTGGTGGGGAACTGTAAGAATTTCTTTTTGCAATACCATTACCATTCTGTGATAAGACCTCGGTTGCGGCAGTCACTTCAAGCTTTTTCTTTCTAAAAAGCCCTGTAATCCCTTTTTGTCTTACTTCCCGCTTGCTTACGATTACTGCATCATTTCCTAATTCTTTCTTGATGAGCACCATTGCTTCATACATATCATTTACGACATAATTCTTAATTATCATTCACACTCACCATCCCAACACCCTCGAATTCTATAGAGTTCGGTATTTCATTCAATGATAAAACCGCCAATTGCGGAAATGTCATTTCGATTAACCTTTTAAAAGCTACCCGTATCCTCGGTGAAGTCAGAATAATTGGCTTAGATGCCTTGGAAGATTGCAAAATAGCATCTATCCTTTCCAGGATTTTTGTGGTAACCGAAGGATCTATAGCAGGAAATGAACCTTGAAAAGATTTTTGGATATTCTCGTGTATGTATTCTTCCAAGTTTGGATTTACCGTAATGATTTCCAGTTTATTCTCCTTCGACAGGTAGTCCGCTACAATAGTCCTGCCAATCCTATTTCTCACATACTCAGTTAATACTTCCGTATCTTTAATATTCTTTCCATAATCTGCTAAAGTCTCCAAAATGGTCAGCAAGTCTTTAATGGGCACCCTTTCTTTAAGTAAATTTTGGAGAACCTTCTGAACATCTCCAAGAGAGAGCAAATCCGGTATAAGTTCTTCTATAACAGCGCTATAGTTTTCTTTCATCCTATCCAACAGTTTTTTTACTTCCTGCCGACCTAAAAGTTCGTGGCTATTTGATTTAATCACTTCGCTAAGATGTGTTACGATAACTGTTGTAGGATCCACAATTGTATATTCCAGCATCTCTGCTTTTTCTTTATGTTTTTTATCAATCCACTTAGCAGGCAACCCGAATGCAGGCTCTATAGCGGGTTTTCCCTCTATGTCAATTTCACTGCTTCCCGGATTCATCACCAATAAATGATTATATAATACTTCTCCTCTTCCTATTTCATTTCCTCTAACTTTAATAATATATTCATCTGCACTTAATTGCAAATTATCTCTTATTCTGATAGGTGGAATTAAGAGACCCATTTCAGAAGCATTCTGTTTTCTGACAGCTGTCACTCTCCCTAATAAGTCTCCGCTTCCTTCATCACTTTCAGCAAGAGATATCAATCCATATCCTATCTCTATTTCAACAGGCTCAATATGAATATATCTTCCCATATCTTCCGGTTCTTTTTCCATTGCTGCCGCCCTGTCTGCTTTTGCTTCCTCTTTACGTGCTTCTTCAGTCTCCTTTTGTTTCTTCTCTTCTGCAAGAAAGTATGACAATACACCACTTAGCACCGCCAAGATAAAGAAAGGTATAGTCGGCATACCGGGAACGATTCCAAGAATAAATAGCAGAACCGCTGCAATCCCGATAACCTTCGGAACTGAAAACAATTGCATTGTTAGCTCATTTCCAAAGCTATTGAGAGAAGCCGACCTTGTTACGAGAATTCCCGATGCTGTTGATATCAAAAGAGCAGGTATCTGACTGACTAATCCGTCTCCAATGGTCAAAATGCCGAATTGCTCGATAGCATCCAGAACAGGGACACCCTTTTGCCATGAGAAAATAGCTATCCCTCCGATAAAATTTATGAAAACAATCACAATTCCTGCAATTGCATCTCCCTTAACAAATTTACTGGCACCATCCATAGCACCGTAAAAATCTGCTTCCAGCTGCAAGTCCCGACGTCTATTTCGAGCTTCATTGTCGTCGATAACACCTGCATTTAAATCTGCATCAATACTCATCTGCTTTCCGGGCATTGCATCCAATGTAAATCTTGCAGCAACTTCAGCCACTCTTCCTGCCCCATTAGTAATTACTATGAATTGTATGACTACAATAATAATGAATATAACTGCTCCCACCAAATAATTATCCGCCGCTACAAAAGACCCAAATGCGGAAATCACCTCTCCGGCCTTTCCCTGACTTAATATCAATCTTGTTGAAGAAATGTTCAATGCCAGCCGAAAAAGCGTTGTCACTAATAAAAGTGTAGGAAATACGGAAAACTCAAGAATACTTTTTGTGAACATGGTTAAAAGGATAATGATAATGGCTAAAGTAATATTAAATGTCAAAAATAAATCTAATAGTTCAGTGCTTATAGGGAGTATAATCATGGCAACAATAGATATAACACCTACTGCCGTAATAATATCCATGTTTCTTGTCAGTCCGCCAATCAAACCTTTTCTTCTATCTGCCATCTCATCAACCTCATAATTCTTGCTTTATATTCATTAATACTATGATACTACTTTTTTCTTGATCTTCATAACAACCGCTAATATTTCTGCCACTGCTTGGTAAAGTGACGGCGGTACTTCCTCGCCAATTTCCACTTGCTTATATAATACCTGTGCAAGGGGTTTGTTTTCTATAATAGGAATTTCAAATTCTCTGGCTACTTCACGAATCTTACCTGCAACAAAGTCAGCACCTTTTCCTACCAATATGGGGATTTCATCTATTTTATCATTATATCTCAAAGCCACAGCCAAATGGGTCGGGTTTGTTACAATCACCGTTGCCTTAGATACTTCCGTCATCATACGGTTCATAGAAAGTTGTCGTTGTCTTTGTTTTCTCATGGACCTTATTTGAGGATCTCCTTCAGCTTGTTTCCATTCTTCTTTCACTTCATGTTTTGTCATCCGTAGTCGTTTTCTGTAATCGTACCTCTGAAAAATAAAATCGATAATCCCAAGAACCAGCATAACGATTAGAACCCGCATCACCAAATTAAAAATCAAATCATTTAGAAATGGAAACAATCCATTAACATCTAAGCCTCCGACGGAAAATACCCTGTCAACATTGTCTTTAATAAATGTAAATGCAACAATACCAATAAAAATCAGCTTCATCAATGTCTTAAATAAGTTAAATACGGTTCTTTTGGAAAATAGATTTTTAAAACCTTCAAAGGGATTTAACTTTTTCAAATTTGGTTTTAATGGCTCTTTTGAAAAAACAAAACCTGACTGAAGGAGATTTGCTATAATCCCCATTACCATTACTACTGCAAAAAGAATGCCGGTAATACTCAAAAATTGTAGCATATAAAAACTAATAACGGTTTTTATATTGTCCTTTGATACAGGATAATTCCCGTAATCGGTAAAACACATATATAGAAATTTATAAATTTTTTCAAAGAAATACTCTCCGAAAATGCTCATTAAAATAACGCTGATTAATAAAATGATTGCCGCATTAAGGTCATGGCTTTTTACGACCTGACCTTTTTTTCTTGAATCCTGAAGCTTTTTATGAGTCGGTTGCTCTGTCTTCTCATCGGCATCTGCAAAAAATAACAGTTCCAACCGGGGAACAGGAACAAATACTTCCGACAAAGACCATATCGGTACTATGCAGATTATTTGCCTGTAAAACAAAATTATCATAGAAAACATCAAAATACAAAGAAAAATAAAGTCATTAAACATATCTCATCATCTCATCACTTTCTCAAGGGCGGAGGGTATATCTTCAAATACTGAAATAAGCAAGTTTGAAGCCTGCGGAAGCAAAATAACAAAAGTAATTAATCCAATTATAATTTTAAGAGGCATTCCCAATATAAAAACATTTAACTGGGGTACGGTTCTCGCTATAAATCCCATAATTAAATCCGATATAAACCCTACTAAAAGTAAAGGGGCACTTATCTGAAATGCCATCGTAAAACTTTTGGTGAAAATCACAATAATTTGTCCTATGTTAATTCCTTGTGCCTCTATTACCCCTGCAGGAATAAATGAATAACTTTCGATTATTGAATAAAGCAGATAGTAATGTCCGTTAATGGTAAAAAACAGGACAAGTCCTATCCAGTTGTACAATCTGCCATATATGGAACTCCTGTTCTGTGTTACCGGATCAAATACAGCCGCCATTGCAAATCCCAATTTAATATCAGCCATCTGACCTGCCATTTGTATGGACATATATACCAGATTTGTAACAAAACCCAACGTTAAACCTATAAATACTTCCCTAATAATTAATATATAAAAGAATAACGGCGTGCTGAAGTCCGTATTTATTTCAGGTGCCATTGTATAGATAATCAATGCAAGAGCAAATGAAAATCCTATTTTCATCATTGCCGGAATACCTCTCAGCGAAAAGAAAGGACTTGAAACGAAAAAACTGGCTATTCTCATGAAAATTAATATAAAAATCTGAAACCTTACAATATCCATAATTATTACCTGAGCACGTTGGCTATGTTTGAAAACATTTCTTCAGCAAAATCTGTCAGTTTTCCTATGAAAAACGGCGCCATAAGGAGGATAAAAATAAACACCGATAAAATTTTAGGAACAAATGTCAGTGTTTGCTCTTGAATTTGAGTTGTTGCCTGAAGAACACTTACCGTAAGACCTACCAATAATGCAACGATCATAACAGGTCCCGCAACATAAAGCGCAGTAAGCACCGCTTCTCTTGCAATGCCTATAACCATTGATTCACTCACTTACATCACCTACACAAAGCTTTCTACAAGGGATTTTACAACCAGATACCACCCATCCACTAAAACAAACAGGAGCAATTTAAAGGGAAGGGATATCATAACCGGCGGAAGCATAAACATACCCATAGCCATTAAAATACTGGCTACAATCAAATCTATGACAATAAAAGGCATAAATAGCATGAATCCCATCTGAAAAGCAGTTTTTAATTCGCTTATGACAAATGCAGGAATCAAAACCGTAAAGGATGTATCCATTCTCTCTTCAGGTGGTCGTTCATCTGAAATATCGTAAAACAACCCCAGGTCTTTCTCACGTGTCTGACTCAACATAAAGGTTTTAATTGGAACAGAACCTATTTCCACAGCTTCTTCCTGAGTAATCTCCCCTGCCAGATAAGGATTTACCGCATCTGCCATTACATCGGTATAGACCGGTTTCATAATAAATATGGTCAAAAACAAGGCCAGACCGATGAGGATTTGATTAGGAGGAGTCTGTTGCGTCGAAAGAGCATTCCTCATGAAAGAAAGTACAATGACTATTCTTGTAAATGATGTCATCAGAATCAGAAGAGAAGGCACCAGTGTCAGCACGGTAAGAAGCATTAAGATTTTTATGCTGTTAACATAATCCTGCGGGCTTTCGGCTTCGCCTACTTCAATCCCTATTTTGGGAACAGGCATCTGAAATGATTCTGCATGCACAGCGGAAGAAGATAGAAGAATAAAAGCAGCCATTATCACAAGAATACACGCTGTTCGTTTCATTTTTGATTCTGTCTCCAATCTGAATTTACTTTTGTTATCTTATCCTTGAAAGAAAGAAAAGCGGAAGGGTTTATCTGCATATCTTTACATTGATTTTTTATCTCTCCCGCCTCTTCTTCTGTCAACTCTGTCAACAAATGAACACCCTGTTCAGATAGCCCTACAACCAAATATCTGTCACCCACTTGAACAATGCTTACAGCAGATTTGCTGAAAACAGGCACTGTTTCTACCACTTTCAAAAATCGTCCCTTTCTAAAAGCTTTCATATATCCCCGGCTGAGCCTGAAAGATAAATAAGCGAGTAATAAAACAAGGGGAAGGGCTGCTATTATTTTTAACCAGCTGAATAATAATTCTGAGGAATTCAAAATGCATCACTTCATTTCTATTGAATGATATACTCGGTAAAATAAATATTAATTGCCAAATCCGGTTCAAAAAGGATATTAATACTTTTTTCAATCTCGTCTTTAATAACATCCTCACCATCTACGGAAGATATGATTTCAATATCCTGATTCCGCAAGGTGGAAATAATGATATCTCTGATTTGAACTTCTTTCTCAGCCAGTTTCTTGGTGTCTTTTTTTTCAACACAGCCAATTGAAAGAGTAACTTTCAGATATTTTCTTATCCCATCACTTCCCAGATTTATAACAAAACTGTCCAAAGGATACATGACCTCATCAATGATTTTAACTTTTTCTTCCTGACCGTCATTGGGCGCAAAGAAAAAGCTTTTAGTAAAGTAAGCATATCCGGTAAATACTGCTCCAAGCAAAATAAGAACAAGGAGAATAATGATAAATATCAATAATACTCTTCTCTTCTTTTTTTTAGGTTCCACTACTGCTTCTTCTGTTGTTTCCTGCTGTTTTACTGCCATTCTTGACCTCCTATTCTGTTCCATAGACTAATAATAAGATATTGACCCTTCTGTTGACTGCACGACCTTCTGTCGTCTCATTAGACGCAATGGGTCTGTATTCTCCGTAGCCTGTTGCGCTGATACGAGTCGGATCTGCCTCATTATTCTCTACAAAATATCTGAGAACATTGACCGCTCTTGTCGCAGATAGTTCCCAGTTTGTTGGAAACTGAAAGGTATTGATTGGCAGATTATCGGTATGCCCTTCTATGACAATATCCTTATCCACCTCATTTACCAGATTCCCAAGCTTATCCAGAATAATTTTGCTCTCAGGCTTTATATCCGCTTTCCCCAAGTCGAAAAGAACATGTTCCTTTATATCTATGGCAACGCCTCTCTTTTCCATAGTAACTGAAACTTGAGCATCTAATCCCTGATTTTCAATAAATGAACGAACCTGTTCATAGACTTCCTGAATATCGGTTTCCACCTGATCCGGAATGGGAGTGGAAATGGGACTGTCTGCAGGCATTTCTTCTTCAAAAATGGTAGGGTTTGTCTGACCTAAAAGTACGGTCTGTAGTGCACTTGCCACATTCCTGAACTTAATGGCATCAAGAGTAGAAAAAGAAAACAATAAAATGAAGAAAGTCAGCAGCAAGCTCATTAAATCAGAATATGTCGTCATCCATGGCGGTGATCCGGACTTTTGTTTTTGTTTTATACGCTTCTTAGGCATTTAGCTCACCTTTTTTTCTTTCAGTTCTTCCTTTCCTCTTTCTACCGGCGGAAGATATGTCATTAATTTTTCTTCTATAATCCTTGGATTTACCCCGGATTGTATGGAAAGGACTCCTTCAATAACCATTTCCTTAGTAAATACTTCTTCTGCAGTTTGGTTCTGAAGCTTATTCCCAATTGGAATCAAAGCAACATTGGCTAAAAGAGAACCGTAAAAAGTAGTAATTAAAGCCGTAGCCATGCCAATACCGATATTAGCCGCATCACTTAAGTCACTCAGCATCAGGATTAAACCAATGAGAGTTCCCATCATGCCGAAGGCCGGTGCCATTTCACCCCATGTGGAAAAAATATTGTGACCATAACCATGCCGTTTCTGTATGGCATAAATCTCAAACTCCAAAATATCCCGAATACTCTCAGGCTCTATACCGTCTACGACCATCTGGATTCCTTTTACAATGAATTCATCATCTATTTCCTCCAATTCATCTTCCAAAGCCAACAATCCTTCCGACCTGGCCTTTCTGGATAAATCGGTGAATAATGTAACTAAATTTTTTCTGGATTCAACAGGCTCCATAAAAGCCTGCTTTAAAATACTGGGTACATTCATCAGGATTCTGGTGGGAAAGCTTGCCAATAAAGCACAAAACGATCCCACTACCGTAATGACAAAAGATCCTACGCTGACAAATATGATGGCATTACCGCCCATTGTAATGCTAATAAATATCAATGTGATGGCCGCAACGATTGCAAGAATGGGTACCGGATTAAACTTGCTCATTATCTTACCTCCGAAAAACCATGAATTTTCCTTTTATATTCGATATATTTTTCTACTACCATATCGGTATCTTCGCTGACTCTGATTTTTTTACCGCTGATTAAAGTAATCAATGTATCGGGTACTTCCTCTACTTTTTCTATTAAGTCTGCACTCAGATAAAATTTTTCTCCCTGAAGTGAAGTTAATTTAATCATACTAAGGGCTCCTTTTCAAATTATCAAAGCAGTAATAGCTATCTGCTGACATTTACCAATTCCTGAAGTATTTCATCTGATGTCTTGATTGAATTCACATTAGCTTGGTAGGCCCGGCTTGTAATAATCATTTCCGTCATTTCCGATGCAAGATCTACATTGGAAGATTCCAAAGCACTTTGTTGGATTACCCCAAAACCACTTGTTCCTGCTGTTCCCACCAAAGCCTCCCCTGAATTTGCCGTTTTCTTATAAGCATTTGCCCCTGCCTTTTCAAGTCCTTCGGCATTGCTGAAAGATGCCAAAGCAATCCTTCCGATGTAATAAGTCTCTCCTCCGTATACGGCAGTAATCAAACCCGTCGAATCCACCGAAAGCTTTTCAAGACGTTCATCGTCATCAAGCTGATCGGGAATATTCAATAGTTCAAGGTCGTTTAGATCCCCTTCCGTATCGATATCATCTGCATCATCGGTAGGATCACCATCGGAAAAACCCAATACATGCATCCCTTCCGAATTAACCAGATTGCCTTCATTATCCGTATAGAACGCACCGTCTCTTGTATATGTAAATCTTTCACCTTCATCATCAGGTGACAAAACAAAAAATCCCTTTCCGCTGACGGCAAAATCCAAATCACGATTGGTAGGCTGTATGGAACCATTGCTCATAATGGTATCAATGGAACCGATACTGACTCCTAATCCAACCTGCTGTGCTTTTATACCGCCAATATCGTCTGTTGCCGCCTGTGCTCCTGATATGGTTTGACTGAACAAATCCTGAAAAGTGACTCTTCCCGCCTTAAAACCTGATGTGCTGACATTAGCAATATTATTACTCAAAACATCCAGTTTGGTCTGGTTGCATCTAAGCCCGCTGACCCCTGAATATAAAGACTTAATCATACAAATTACCTCCATTTTTTAAACCTTGTTTCTCATTGCCTTTTTGTTTATAGTTTTACGAGACCGCTTCGACGCTCCCGCTCCTCGCGATGACATACTTTTGACAATTACATTATTTAGTAAACTAAGTCTTAGTCTAAGATTTTGATTTCATGAAGCAAAATCCTCTTTCAATCCTAAGTCTTAAATGCTAAATATTAAATGATTATATGCTGCTTCACTCACTCCGCAACATCCAGGCTTCCTCAAGGAGGTCCGGCCTGTTATATCATTACTCTCTGAGGATAGAAACCCTCTATCCTCAGAGAAGTATATCAATTACATATTCAGCAAATGCTGAAGCATTTCATTGGATGTAGAGATGGTCTTGGAATTAGCCTGATAAGCACGGCTGGTGATGATCATATCCGTAAGCTCCGTCGCCAGATCCACATTTGACATTTCGATGAAGCCCTGCATAATGCTGCCGTATCCGTCTGTGCCTGCACTTCCTACCTGAGCGTCTCCCGAGTTGTTGGATTGTGTATAGGTGTTGGAACCGTTCTTCTCGAGTCCTTCAGGATTGTTGAATTTGGCTAGTGCCACTTTTCCCAAATAATAAGTAGTCCCGTCATATACTGCTGAAACTAACCCTGTTCCATCGATTGAAAAGCCCTCTAATTCATTTCCATTTATTTCCGATGGTATAATCAAAGCTTCAAGATCATCGGGGTCTCCGGTGTCAACAATATCTGACGAATCATCAGAAACAGTATAATTATCTGTTCCATTACCATTAGTATCTACATCTACTGTATTGCCTGCACTTCCTGTTACGGCATATCCTAATACACGGTAGCCACTTCCGTTTACAAGGTTTCCCTCATCATCCGTGTAAAAAATACCGTCCCTTGTGTAAAGTTTCGATCCGCCGTCTGCATCCGGTGATACTATGAAAAACCCTTCTCCGGTTATGGCAAAATCCAGGTTCCTGCCTGTGGGCTGGGTGGATCCGCCTGTCATAATGGTATCGATGGTTCCGATACTAACGCCCAATCCAATCTGCCTGGGGTTAACTCCTCCCATTGCCTCTTCTGTAGCACCTTGAGCATTTGCCAGAGTCTGACTGAATACGTCCTGAAAGCTCATCCTGCCTGATTTAAATGCCGTGGTACTGGCATTGGCTACATTATTACCTATGACATCCATTTTATTCTGATTGCATTTGAGTCCGCTGACTCCTGAATATAAAGATCTTAACATTTTATATAACCTCCATTTTTTAAACCTTAATTTTTCATTGCCCTTTTTTGTTTATAGATTAAATCTTAAATGATTATGTGCTGCTTCACTCACTCCACAGCACACAGGCTTCCTCAAGGAGGTCCGGCCTGTTATTTTGATTGTACAATGACGGCGCTGTCGATATTGGTAAAGATGTTTTCTTCGGTTCCCTTAGAATCTACTGCCGTAATGATGGTCTTGTTTTGGATACTTGTAACCAAGGCAACTTCCTTGTAAAACATTACCGACTCTCTTGCACCCTTCATTTCTGCTTTTTCCATGGCATTTTTCAGAATACCCATATCCTCTTCATTTAGTACGATGTTTCTCTGCTGCAGCCGCTGCTGTGCATGATTTGATATCTTAACCGCATCTTGTTCCTGAAGGGAGGTATTGAGTATTTCCTTGAAAGAAGTCTGGCTTCTCTCTGTTTTCGGAGCATTGGTCTTTTGATTTTTATCCGTGGGTCCATATGGAAATACACGTCCTGTATTGATTCGATACGTCATCTTCATTCCTGCCTTCTAAAGTATTATTCTTCTGGTTCAGTTTGTTCATCTGATCCGTCGGATTCGGCATCACTCTCCGTCAGTCCTGAAACGGCAACGATTTGGCTCAATAAGTACTGCTTGCCATTCACATGTACCTGTATTCCTGCATCCGTCACCATAAACCCTTCCACCACACCTGTACTGATGGTGTCGTCCTTTTCATATGCCGCAACTTCTTTTCCAATCCACGAGCTTCCAAGCATCAGATCCTGCTTAAGCATCATATCGGAAAAGGAAGTATTGAGTGTTTGCAACTGCTGCACAGATGTTAATTGTGCAAGCTGTGAAATATATTGTGTGGTGTCAATCCCTTCAGTCGGATCCTGGTACTGGAGTTCGGCAGCCAGAATCTTTAAAAAATCTTCTGCGCTCAACTGATTGCTGGAAGATGTGTCTGTACCGGAAACGCTATTTTGGTTTGTTGATGTTATACCTTCTACCGGCATGTTCTCACTCCTTTACGCCAATGCATTTAATCGGTTTACCGTGCCTTTATTTCTGTCTACTTCGGTACCAAAATCATCAATTACTGTTTCATAATCATTTGCAGATGTCCACGAAAACAAATTCGCTTCCTTCATAGTTTCCTGTTGGCTTTCAAAGTTCTCAAATGATCCGTTTCCAATATCTACCTCAAGATTTCCAACAGCAATTCCTTGTTCCTTCATCTGAGTACGCATTGCTTGAATATTCTGTTGAATTGCATTCCTTGAGGATTCATTTTCAACATATATTTTCCCGTTAATAGTACCGTCTTTTAATTCAATCTCTATTTTCATTCTTCCAAGTTCTTCAGGCTGGAGTCTCACAGTTAGAGCCGACTTTCCTTTTTCGCCCATCTTTCCAATTTCTTTGCTCATTTTTATCTGTATATCGCCCCAGTTTTTTATAATGGAATTGTTGCTGTTGCTGCTGTTGACTTTTACATTTTGGGACAAAATTTCCTGTCCGTCGGCCCCCTTAACCACAGGTTCCATCTCAACAGATTTATGGGTTGAAATTTTAAAATGATCTGCAGCGTCTTCCGTTTTAGTGCCATTGTAAATATCAGCCGTCTTCTCATGGGACATTTTTCTTCCTGAATAATTCTCTTTTTGAAACTGTGCGGAATCATCGTCACTCAAAGAATGGGCAACTTTGTCAACTATTTCAGGGTTTTTGTGAATTTTAAAGAAAAAATCTTCTGCTTTTTCAATGTCTTTATTTTCTGCTGCAGCATTAACGTTAATGAGCTTATCTGGCTGTTCTTTCAGTTTCATCATAGAGTTATCAGATGTAGCTGTTAAATTTTCAGCAGTTTTGCCGGGTTCTTGCTCAGATTTTACGAATTCAAGTGTCTTTTTGATGAAATGCAAAGCTTCCGTGGTATTCTCTTTCTGTTTCGTCGATAAATCCATTTCTGATATTTGATTCATTTGTTTTTGTGATTTTGAATCAGTATCCTGTAATACCAAGTCTTTGACTTCTCTTTTAGTTAGTAAGTCCGTAGTGTTTCCATTGCTGTTCCCACTTGTTTTTAAAAGCTCCGGAAGATCTTCTATTTTATTTTCATCTTGTGTCAAATAATTCGTTAATCCGTCTTTTTCTACCTCTTTTAACCATTGTCCAATCAATTCTGCCACATTACTCTCTGATTTTTCAAAGAAAACTGCAACGTCCTTTGTTTCATTCAATTGTTTTGTCATGGTATCTGAAATTTCTTTTATTCCGACATGATTTCCTTCAATGACATATTGATTCAGTATGTTAATAAAATTTTTCTGCATTTCTGAATTGCCGTCATAGTTTTGAATCTCATTCAAATTGTCGGGAAATTCCATCCCAGTAATAAGTGAAATTGCATCTTCGTCGCTTTTGAAATATATTTCCGATTCTCGATTTTGCCGAGGATAATGGGGGAAGCACAAATTCTTGCTGATAAACGGACTGCATTCTTCCTCTGAATCCTCTTTTTGGCTTGTGATTATTTTCTCAATAAGTCGGTTGAAATCTAAACCCGCTGCCTTTGGTTTTGAACCCGTCAGCAAACCCGGTACAGCCTTATTCTTCATTGACATAATTTCCTGAATGCTCACTATTCTTCACCTCCTTTCTAAATAGTAAAAAATTATATATAGCAACGGCTGAAATGATAGCTTTAATTCATCACAGCCTTTGACTATCATCTTGAGTGATAATCAAATGATTTTACCCATTTTTGTCTTTT
>CAZKKX010000033.1:0-20126 GCA_964553505.1 uncultured Eubacteriales bacterium
CAGTCCATTATTTGGATAAAGAAATAGGGAACTTCATTGATAGATTAAAAGCGGAAGGTCTCTATGACGATACATTAATTGTTATTTATGGAGATCATCAAGGATTAGATATGCGTAATGAAGAAGTAAATGAATTACTAACTCATTTTTTGGGGAGGGCATACACGGAAGATGAAGCATACCGTGTTCCTTTTATTGTACACATGTCCAACAGCAAATGGAACAAAGAGATTGCTACTACAGGAGGCCAAATAGATTTTTTCCCGACGATGGGTAATTTATTAGGGCTAAGGAAAGAAACAAGCATGACATTAGGAAAAGATTTGCTGAATAGTGAGGATGGTTTTTCGGCATTGAAGATACATTTAGCGACAGGGTCATTTATAGATAATGAAAAAGTTTTTATAATGGCTAATGATGGTATTTTTGAAAACAGCTTGGCATGGGATTTGTGCACCGGAGAGAATCTTAATGTGGAAGCATGTAGGGAAGGCTATGAAAGGGTATTGGCAGAATACAATCTATCTCAATATATTTTTGAAAATAATTTGATACCTCTGGTGAAAGAAAAAGGATTGGAATATGTTATAACGCAGCGGAGTGAGCCATAATATTTTGTGTCAATTTATATTTATGTTTAGAGTATCTATTATTTAAACTATGGTATGATATTGAAAAGGATCATATCATTTTTTTATATAAAAGAGAGACAGAAAAGGGTGAAATTATGGTTGAAGAAAATCAAGACAACACGATACAAGATGATATAAATAAGGACAACGAAAGCGATGATTCGTTAATAGAAGAGATTGAAGACCATAAAAGCAGAATTGTAATAAGAATAATTGCGGCAATAACAGTGATTAGTCTGGTTTTTCTAATTGCAGCACCTATATTTACAAATCTGAACCTGCCTGCTCTGGACTTTTTAAAGGAATCTTTAAGATTAACCCAGCAAAAGGAAGTGAAACAATTTCAAGAATCCATAGCCACTATTACTATTGAGAATCGAAAAGGCACCGGTTTTAATATTGATGAGCAAGGCTTGGTTGTAACTAATGCCCATGTTGTGGAAAATGCAAAAAATGTGCAAGTTAGCTTTTATAAAGGAAAAACATCTAAAGGAGATATTTGGAAAATATACCCCGATATAGATATTGCTTTAATTAAAATTGAAGGGGAGGCATTTCCAACACTGAAATTAGCACAGAACACGAGAGCGAATTCTGGGGATGAAGTACTAATTATCGGAAATCCTTTAGCTTATCAGGGAGTTGCGAATAAAGGGGTTGTTTACGGAAGGGCGAAATTAAAAGAAATCCAAGAGCCTATTTTACTTATTGACGGACCGGTTAACCAAGGCAATAGCGGCAGCCCGGTTCTTAATAGAAAGGGAGAAGTAATAGGAGTAATATTTGCTACTGTTAATATTGACAATGAAAATGGAAAGAGTAAAAAATTAGGAGCAGCAATACCTATCGAATGCTTACTGAAGTATTTGCCCGATTATTCAACCATATGATAAACGACTTCATATTTTTCAAAGAAATAGTAACTCCCGATGAGTGCGCGTTTTCCATATAGATAAAGCGGTAGTGTGTTGCGGTTATTATGAATTTGGCACAAAGAGTCGATATCGTTCATAAGAATACAATATAATTGTAGTTATTATTAATAAAGCAAACTTTTTGGAGGAATAGTTATGGCGTTTAATGAGAATTCCAAAATAAAAGATATTTTAATGAACGAGCAAGCTTGTGCAGTAGTAGAGAAATATTTACCTGGGTTTTCCAAACATCCTTTAATTCATAAGTTCAAAAATTATACGATAAAAGAGATTGCTTCTTTTCCGCAAGTAAGAATGAAGAAAGAATTATTCGAAAAAATTTTAGAAGAATTATATAGAATAGGGTAAAATGAAGAGACAGGGTTTCCCCCTGTCTCTTCATTTTACTTTGCTTTAAGTCATTTTGATGGTTGGCTTAAGTGAAATGAGGGCTAAATGATTTTTCCAACCCAAAATTTTTATGGTTATTTCATTCAAGTTATTCTAAGATATTTCAAATACAAATAGTCTTTTGGCATAAATGTCAAGAGTATAATAAACTCCAAGACGCAGACACTATAATTAATTGGCTGACATTTTCTAATGGAGAAGGGATAGTGGAATAGCAATGACAAATGAAAATAAAAGTAAAGAGACAGGCTGGAATTTTGACAATAGTTATATCCGTTTGCCGGATTCATTTTTTGTCAGTCTTAAACCGGAACATGTTCCTTCACCGAAACTGGTCATATTTAATCATTCTTTGGCAGAGTCCTTGGGGTTGAATGTTGAGGCCATGGAGAGTAAAGATGGAACAGAGCTACTTGCAGGCAATAAGATTCCAGACGGCGCTTCTTTAATTGCTCAAGCTTACGCCGGACATCAATTCGGTCATTTCACTATGTTAGGAGACGGGCGGGCATTGCTTTTAGGAGAACAGATCACACCTTCAGGAGAAAGATTTGACATTCAGTTTAAGGGCTCAGGGAGAACGCCATTTTCCCGGGGAGGAGATGGGAAAGCGGTACTTGGGCCGATGTTACGTGAATATATTATAAGCGAAGCTATGCATGCTATTGGTATCCCAACCACTCGCAGTCTTGCAGTAGTGACAACCGGAGAATCTATACTTAGAGAAAGCTATCTTCCTGGTGCGATTTTGACCCGAGTCGCTGCCAGTCACCTGAGGGTCGGAACTTTTCAATACATTTCACAATGGCATACCGATGAAGAACTCCGAATTTTGGCTGATTATACATTACAAAGACATTTTCCGGAGATTGATGCTGAGGATCCTAATCGGTATCTTATGTTGCTTCAGGAAGTAGTTGATCGTCAGGCCATGCTGATTGCCAAATGGCAGTTGGTTGGTTTTGTTCATGGAGTCATGAATACCGACAATATGACCATTAGTGGTGAAACTATTGATTATGGACCATGTGCTTTTATGGATACCTATGATCCGGAAACGGTTTTTAGCTCAATTGACCTTCATGGTCGATATGCCTATGGAAATCAACCATCTATTGCACAGTGGAATATAACACGATTTGCAAGAACCCTTTTACCGTTGCTGCATGAAGATAAAGATAAGGCCATAGATTTGGCACAGAATGTGATTTCTGCTTTCAATGAGTTATATCATAAAAATTGGCTTGCAGGAATGAGATCAAAACTGGGAATCTTTAATCAGGAGAGAGAGGATGAGTCTCTTATTGAATCTCTTCTCAATATGATGAAAAAGTATCAGGCTGACTATACCAATACCTTTCGTGCTTTGACTCTTAATGTTACGGAGGATACAGATCTATTCAAAAGTCCGGAATTTGTTAAGTGGTATGAACTTTGGCAGACAAGGCTCAGCCGGCAGAGGAAAACGAGAGAATCTGCTCATATGCTGATGCGAAATTCCAACCCTTCGATTATTCCTCGGAATCATCGAGTTGAAGCAGTTTTGGAAGCTGCAGTAAAGCATGAAGACTATAGCAAGATGGAACAGCTGATGGATGTTCTTTCATCTCCCTATGCATATTCTGCTTCCCAGGTAGAATACGCCGAACTGCCTAAACCATCAAATTGTCGTTACAGAACTTTCTGCGGAACATAAAATTGATGACAAGATATGTCATTTCCAAATTTACCCTTGTATTCTTTGTTTTAAATAGTATACTGTATCTATTGAAGCTTTAATTCAAGAAGGGAATTTCAAAAGAACAAACAATTTGAAAAAGGATGGATACAAATGAAACAGTATTTAATAAGGGTTTTGAATGGAATGGCTTTAGGACTTTTCAGCTCTCTAATTATAGGGGTCATTATTGAACAACTTGGTGTATTGCTCAGCATTGAAATGCTTATATATTTTGGTCAATTTGCAAAGTATATGATGGGACCTGCCATTGGGGCTGCGGTTGCATACAGTGTGGGAGCATCTCAGTTGGGTATTTTTGCTTCTATTGTTACAGGTGTAATAGGGTCGCAAACAGCTGTATTTGATGGAAGCACAATACAGCTTGTTATAGGGGAGCCGGTAGGAGCGTTCGTTGCTTCACTGGCAGGTGCTGAATTTTCAAAATTGATACAAGGAAAAACCAAAGTAGATATCGTGCTTGTTCCTGCAGCAACAATTATTGCAGGAGGAATTGTAGGAATATATTTAGCGCCAGTCATTACTCAAATGATGACCCTTATCGGAAGTTTTATTAACTATGCTACCGAATTAAGACCATTTACGATGGGAATTATTATTGCAGTGGTTATGGGTATGATGCTGACTTTGCCTGTAAGCAGTGCAGCTATTGCTATTTCATTAAAGTTGAGTGGCCTGGCGGCCGGAGCAGCTACCATAGGGTGTTGTGCACAAATGGTAGGATTTGCTATTATAAGCTACAGGGAAAATAAGGTAGGTGGATTGATTGCTCAGGGTATTGGAACTTCAATGCTGCAGGTGCCCAACATCATCAAAAATCCAAAAATATGGATTCCTCCCATCATTGCTTCTGCCATATTAGGTCCGGTTGGAACAGTTGTTTTTAAAATGGAAAATGATTTTTTAGGGGCAGGTATGGGTACTGCCGGATTGGTAGGTCAGCTGAGAACCTTGGCTGTTATGGGTAACGAAGGGATACCCGGGATACTGTTATTACATTTCATTTTACCGGCAATACTAACATTAATTATTTCTGAATATATGAGAAAAAAAGGCTGGATTAAGTTTGGAGACATGACGCTTAAAAATTAAGTTAAGAATAAGCGGATATTTTGCTGTATTGACTCACAGAAAAAGTTAGATAATTAAAATAAAACAGTAGGGGCGAAATAGTAGAAGTGCCTCCTACTGTTTTTTTATATTGATTTTAAAACGGTAATAAACTACTATATACTTAATTCAAAAGTGCGATAAAATAATTAGGAGGTGAGAAATGATGAATCGAGAGGAACTAATAAAGATAAAAGAAAAATATGAAGCGCATCTTAAAGAAGTCAATAAGTTGTTAGAAGATAAACCTGAAAGAAAAGAGAGTTTTGGAAGCGGTTCAGGAGAGATAATCAATAGATTATATACTCCATGTGATATTTCAGAACTTAATTATCTTGATGAAATTGGATTTCCGGGGCAATATCCTTATACAAGAGGCGTTCAGAGCACACTATACAGAGGAAAACTTTGGACCATGCGGATGTATGCAGGCTATGCAACGGCTGAAGAATCAAACAAGCGGTATAAATATTTGATTGAGCAAGGTACTATGGGGCTTTCTGTCGCATTTGATCTGCCGACACAAATCGGTTATGATTCAGACCACCTGCTATCTGAAGGAGAGGTGGGAAAAGTAGGGGTTGCGATTGATTCTTTGCAGGATATGGAAACCCTTTTTAAGGGTATCTCCTTAGATCAAGTCTCTACCTCCATGACCATTAACTCTACTGCGCCCATATTGCTTGCCATGTATATAGCGGCAGCAGAGAAGCAAGGCATTCGACCCAATCAGCTAAAAGGCACTATTCAAAATGATATCTTAAAAGAGTATATTGCAAGGGGAACATATATTTTCCCCATTCGGTCATCCATGAGGCTGATTACCAATATTTTTGAGTATTGTTCAAAAGAAATGCCTCGGTGGAATGCCATCTCCGTATCAGGATATCATATCAGAGAAGCAGGTTCTACTGCAGCTCAGGAATTAGGATTTACTTTGGCCAACGGCGTTGCCTATGTAGAAGCTGCCATTAAGGCAGGTCTTGATGTTGATGCCTTTGCACCACGGTTATCTTTTTTCTTTAATGCGCATAATGATTTGTTTGAAGAAGTGGCCAAATATAGAGCGGCAAGAAGATTGTGGGCGAAAATAATGAAAAATAGATTTAATGCAAAAAAAGAAAAATCCATGCAGCTGAAATTTCACACCCAAACAGCAGGATGTACTTTAACCGCTCAACAACCGGAAAATAATGTGGTGCGTGTCACATTGCAGGCGTTAGCTGCAGTGCTTGGTGGAACCCAATCTTTACATACCAATTCAAAAGACGAAGCCTTAGCCCTCCCAAATGAGGATTCCGTGCGAGTAGCCTTGAGGACGCAACAAATAATTGCTCATGAAAGCGGTGCTGCCGATACGGTAGATCCTTTGGCCGGCTCTTACTATATTGAGACAAAGACTAATGAAATAGAGGCTGCAGCCATGAAATATATCGAAAAGATAGATGAGATGGGCGGTGTACAAAAGGCCATTGAAAACGGATATATACAAAAGGAGATTATGGATTCAGCATATCAGTATCAAAAATCCATTGAGGAGGGGCAAAGAATTATTGTAGGGATGAATCAATATCAAGTAGAGGAAGAATCCCCTCACGGGCTTCTAAAAGTGAATCCTGCTGTCGAAATACAACAAAAGCAGAAGCTTCTGAACCTAAGAAAAAAAAGGAATTCGGTATTGGTGGAAGAAAAACTGAGAGATCTTCGTAAGGCTTGTCAAGGAGATGATAATTTAGTGCCCCCTATTATAGAAGCTGTAAGGGTGTATTGTACAATAGGAGAGATTTGTGGTGTTATGCGAGATGTCTTTGGTGAGTATCAACAGACGATTAATTTATAGATAGTTGTTTTAGATTTATTAGTCAAGGAGGATTAGTGGAATAATGGATAGACCTATTCGTGTATTGGTTGCAAAACCGGGTTTAGATGGGCATGACAGAGGTGCGAAAGTTATTGCAAGAGCTTTAAGAGATGCAGGCATGGAAGTCATTTATACAGGGTTAAGGCAGACGCCGGAGCAAATTGTAAGTGTCTCCATTCAAGAGGATGTAGATGTAATCGCAATAAGTATTTTATCAGGGGCACATAATACACTTCTTCCTCGAGTGGTGCATTTGCTGCAAGAAGAAAAGATTGATGATATTTTGGTAATCGGAGGAGGCGTTATTCCCGATGAAGACATTCCATATCTTAAAGAGCAAGGTATTGCAGAGATATTTACTCCGGGGACTCCGACAACCGTTACAATAAGCTTTATTAAAGATAATATAAAAAGAAAGTATTAAATAAAAATAGACTAATACTATCAAGAAGATAATGGAGAAAAAATATGGATTTAGCGGATAGATTATTGGACAAGGATAAAAGGGCTACCGCAAGGCTTATTACAATGGCTGAAAATCAAGACCCGAACGCAAATGAGGTTATTCGTAAGCTTTACTATAAGACGGGTAATTCTCACGTGATTGGTATAACAGGTCCTCCAGGTACCGGTAAAAGCACCCTTACCGACAAGCTTGCAAAATCATTAAGAAAAGAAGGCAAATCGGTGGGTATTATTGCGGTAGATCCCACAAGCCCTTATACAGGTGGATCGATTTTGGGCGATCGAATAAGAATGAGTGATCTGAGTACGGATTCAGGCGTTTTTATACGAAGTATGGCAACCAGAGGGCATCTTGGAGGACTCAGCAGGGCAGCGAGAACGGCAATTAAGATTTTGGACATTTATGGTATGGACTATATTTTTGTCGAAACGGTAGGTGTAGGTCAATCAGAAATAGATATTGTGAGGAACTCGGATACAACAATAATAGTGTTGCAGCCTGGGCTTGGAGATGATATTCAGGCTCTAAAAGCAGGCGTTTTGGAGATAGGAGATATTTTTACTGTTAATAAATCAGATAGAGAGGGTTCTAAGCGAACTGAACTTGAAATAGAAATGATGTTGGAGTATAACAACGAGGAATGGAAACCTCCTGTTCAGCAAGTCATTGCTGTTGACAATGTAAATATTGATAAATTAATGAGCCATATTAAAGCACATATTGACTTTCTCAAGGCTTCAGGGAATCTGGAGAAAAGAAGGTTTCATAATTGCAAGTTAGAAGTTATGGACCTGATTAACGAAAGGATTAATAACCATATTATGGACTCTTCAGAAAAAGAAGTATTATTCAATTATCTTGTTGAAATGGTGACTTTAAAAAATTTAGACCCTTATTCTGCAGCAGAACTTGCATTAAAAGAGTTTCAAAAATCCCTTTTTACTAATAACGGTTTATAACTTTGATGCCGAATATAACAATGTAAGTATTAAGCAGAAATAATAAGTGGAGATTTTACGCTATAGTAGAATCTCTTCTTTATTTATATCCCGTCTACTCCATTGTTCCTATGAAGGGTCATTGATGAATATGGTTTGATTCTTATTTGGTTCAAAACTATTCAGCTAATGCTGTTGACCCGGTAAAAACAGGATTATTGCTTATATGGATAAAATATTGGAAGGTTTAAAACCGTGGCATGAACTTTGCTGTAGATATTAGATAGTAAGACGGGGAGGGAAAAAGCATGAAGGCACTAAAAATTGCCTGTACGACAGATGCGAAAGAATATTTTTCTTCAAAACGAAGTTTATTATCTTTGGAAGAAACAGATTACACAGACGTAGCTGCAGTTGTACTGACGGATAAAAGTATTCAATATTTAGATGAAGTATACCAAACTAAATTTGGAATTCCCGTATTTGTTATTATAAGAAACAGCATCAAGATGAACAATGAATTAATAAAAAAGGTTTATTGTGTGCTTGACGATAATAAGATTAATCTGAAGAACAATAGTGAAGCTATTGAGGCGGCAGCAATTCAATATGAGGAACAGATTTTACCGCCGTTCTTTAGAACACTATATGAATATGTGGAATCAAATAATTCTCAATTTGATTGCCCGGGACATCAAGGGGGACAATATTTCAGGAAACACCCTGCCGGCAGGTACCTGTATGATTTTTGGGGGCCCAATGTCTTTCGGTCCGATATTTGTAATGCAGATGTTGCATTAGGCGATTTGTTAATTCATGAAGGTTCGGCAGTAGATGCGGAAAAAAATGCAGCAAGAGTTTACAATGCAGATAAAACATACTTTGTAATGAATGGAACCAGCACAGCTAATGCTATTTCCATCAATGCAATTGTTGCACCTTATGATTTAGTTTTGTTCGACCGAAATAATCATAAATCTGTATATAATTCTGCTTTGATTCAATCCGCAGGAAACCCTATATATATGCAAACTGCCAGGAACGCCTTTGGATTTATTGGTGGAATTGATGCCTGTTGTTTTGATGAAAAATATTTAAGGAATTTAGCAGAGAAATCAGATAAAAATAAAGCAAAGGCTGAGAGGCCGTTCAGATTGGCAGTCATCCAGTTGGGAACTTATGACGGGACTATTTATAACGCACGGCAAGTTGTTGATAAAATTGGGCATCTTTGTGATTATATTCTATTTGATTCGGCTTGGGTGGGATATGAACAGTTTGTTCCTATGATGAAGGACTGCTCACCTTTGCTCTTAGAATTAGAAGAAGATGATCCGGGAATAATCGTGACGCATTCTGTTCACAAGCAGCAGGCTGGCTTTTCTCAATCATCGCAAATACACAAAAAAGATAAACACATCAAGGGGCAAAAACGTTATGTAAATCATAAACGTTTTAATAATTCATATAGAATGCATGCCAGCACAAGCCCTTTTTATCCCATGTTTGCATCATTAGATGTTAATGCAAGGATGCAGGACGGAGAGACGGGGAGACGATTATGGACCGATTGTGTCAAACTTGGGGTTGAGACAAGAAAGGATGTTTTGAAAAAATGTTCACTCCTCAAACCTTTTGTCCCACCAATAATAAAAGGCAAGAAATGGGAAACATTCGATACGGATGAAATTTCTAATAATATTGAGTTTTTTAAATTCTACCCGGATGAAAAGTGGCATTCATTTGAAGGATATGCCGATAATCAGTATTTTGTTGATCCCAATAAATTTATGTTGACAACACCGGGAATTGACGTAGAAAGTGGTGAATATGAAGACTTTGGCATTCCGGCGACTATTTTAGCAAGTTATTTGCGAGAAAACAAAATTATACCGGAGAAGAATGATCTGAACTCCATATTGTTTCTATTAACGCCGGCAGAAACCCAAAAAAAAATGAGTTGCCTTGTGGAACAATTAGTCAAATTTGAAAGATTTGTTAATAAAGATGCAGTGTTAAGCGAGGTATTACCAAATATTTACGCAAAAAATACTAACCGATATCATGGATATACCATTAGAAAACTGTGCCAAGAAATGCATGATTTTTACAGGCTCAAAGACGCAAAGACATACCAAAAAAAATTATTTAGAGCTGAATTTTTTCCTGAGAAGGTCATATCACCTTATAAGGCTCACTGGGAATTGGTGCGAAATAATGCTAAATTGGTAAAAATTGAAAATATAGTAGGTGAAATTGCACTTGAAGGAGCTTTGCCCTATCCTCCGGGAATTTTTTGTGTGGTTCCTGGAGAAGTATGGAATGAGACGGCAAAAATGTATTTTTTGATATTAGAAGAAGGAATTAATCGTTTTCCGGGGTTTGCTTCTGAAATCCAAGGTGTATATTTCGAAAAAGAAAATGATGTTAAAAAGGCTTACGGGTATGTATTAAAGAAATGATAATCAATCATTTTTCGTAAACTTAAACATTTGGTTCCGTCCGTTCATGGGTGGAACCATTTTTTCTGTATATAAACTGAAAAATACTCCGTTTAATAGTTAAAAAGAATAAAACAAGGTTGTCTTTAATGCAATCTTTTAATACAATGAAACAAACTATTAAGTAAAATACATATTAATTATTTAATTTATAATTAAGCTTGAAAGGGAAAGGTGGCAGAATGAAGATTATTGTAGGGATAAGCGGTGCTACCGGTGCGATATATGGAATTAAAATATTGGAGGCATTGCAAAGACAAAATATTGAGTCTCATTTAATCATCAGTGAATGGGCAAAAATCACCATAAAAGAAGAAACGAATTACTCAGTAGATTCAGTGGCAGCGTTATCGGATTATTACTATGATAATAAAGATATGACTTCAAGGATATCCAGCGGATCTTTTAAAGCATATGGTATGGTTATCGCTCCATGCAGTATGAAAACCCTTTCCGGAATTGCCAATGGCTTTTCTGATGATTTGATAATTCGGACTGCTGATGTATGTCTGAAAGAAAGGCGCAAACTGGTTGTTTTAGCAAGAGAAACGCCGTTAAACCTGGTGCATTTGGAAAATATGCTTATGGTAACAAAAAGCGGGGGAGTTGTTATGCCTCCGGTGCCGGCTTTTTATTCAAAACCTGAAACCATAGAGGATTTGGTCGGTCAGACGGTTGAAAGAGTATTGGATCAGTTAGGAGTAGATACACCGAATCTTTTTAGATGGGAAGGCAAAACACCTTAAAGATAATATTTATTAATTAGTATAGGATGTGGGGTAAATGTTAAAACCGGAAGAGTATAAATTTTTTCTTGATTATGTCTATGGTCTTATTGTGGTGGATACTGATGCAAACATTATATTTATGAGTAAGCAATTTGCCGATTATATTGATGTGAGTCAGGATGAAGTGGTAGGAAAACCTATAAAGGAAGTGTTTCCGCCGACGAAAATGGATAAGGCATTGAGTAAAGGTGAAACAGAAATTGGAGATTTTTACGTCATAGAAGGTAAAACAGTTGCCAGTACCAGAGTCCCTTTGAGAAAAAACGGTAAAATGGTAGGACTCATGGAATATGATTTATTTCAAGACACAGAACTGTTGGAACAGTTTATAGAGAACTACATAAATTTAGATGAAGAAATAAAATATTATAAAGAAGAAGTTCAAAAACTAAGAAGTGCACGTTATTCTATTGATAATATAATTGGAAGCAGTCAGGCTATTGAAACTTTAAAAAAAGAAATACGTTATGCAGCAAGAACAAATTCAACAGTTTTGATACAAGGAGAAACAGGAAGCGGAAAAGAGCTGGTGGCACATTCTGTTCATAATTTAAGCAAACGGTATTTTCAAAATTTGATAAGAATTAATGCGGCTTCTATTCCGGAAAACCTTGTGGAATCAGAGCTTTTTGGATATGAACCCGGTGCATTTACAGGTGCAAAACCCAAAGGCATGAAAGGTAAGTTTGAACTGGCGGATAGAGGAACGATTTTTATTGATGAAATTGAAGAATTACCCCTTTCAATTCAAGCTAAATTACTGCGTGCAATCCAAGAAAGAGAAATAGATAAGATTGGCGGAAAGAAATCCATTCCTATTGACATTCGTATTATCTGTGCTACGAATCAGAATCTGGATCAATTGGTGAGAGAGAATAAATTTCGAAAAGATCTATATTACAGGTTGAACGTTGTCAAAATTAATGTACCGCCTCTTAGGGAAAGAAAGGATGATATACCTAAAATCGCGGAGCATACTATCGGTATTTTGAACAATATGTTGGGTAAAAACATTAGAGGAATAGAATCAAAAGTTATTGAGGAATTGATAAAATATGATTGGCCGGGAAATGTTCGAGAATTACAGAATGTAATAGAGAAGGCAATGAATTTTGCAGATGAGAATATGCTTAAAGTTAAAGACTTCAAATTCTTATTTGCAGAAAGATGTATGGATCCGGATATGACACATTTAGAATGGGATAACCCTATTGAAGAGATAAAAAAGAATGCCGAAAGAGAATTTATTATTAAAGCACTGGAATTAAATGATGGAAACAGAACAAAAACTGCTGGATTATTAAAAATATCCCGACCTTTGCTTTATCAAAAAATGAAGAGACTCAATATTTTGTATAAAAAATGAAAGTCGGAATGAACAGTGTTAGTGTGGACTATCTATTTATCGATAGCAATAATATGAGGGATTAGAATTATTTTATAAACGTGATAGTCTATACTAACACGTTTTTTTAATTAAAACTTCAAATAATTGAATTTATAAGGATTTAGTGAATGGCATATATGTTGCTTACATTAATTATAAGTTAATTCTAAATATTTTGAAAAGGAGGCCAAGACACAAAACAATTCTGTTCATAAGGAGGAATATGAATGAAGGATTTTATACGTTCCGAAAATGGAAAAATAGTTTATTGGATTATCGGTATTATCTCGGCTGTTATTTTTGCATTTATTTTGATTCCGTCACTTTTTTCTACAATTAACAAGTTGGAACCCATGATAATGGGAGTGCCATTCCTATTTTTCATGGAATTCCTGTTGGGCATGATATTAGCAGCTATGCTTGCATTACTCTATTGGGTGCAGAAAGTAAGGGGGGAATTATAGATGGATTTTATGATTACAGTTTCAATGCTTGTTATTTACATTATCGGATTAGCATATGCTGTATTTAGCAACCCACTCCCCAATCAGCAATTCGAAGAATTTGCAGTTGGCGGTCGCTCATTTGGATGGCAGTTTATTACAATGACTATTATAGGTACATGGTATCCAGGATCACTGATGATAGGCTGGGCTCAGATGGGATATGATATGGGGTTTACATCTACCTATATTGTTTTCTACACATTAGGTGGATTGTTTGTATTTTTCCTTATTTGCAGCCCGTTATGGAAACTCGGAAAGGTATATAACCTTAAAACAATGGGTCAACTTTTTGAAATAAGGTATAACAGTAGAAATTTACGTATTTTTACTGGGCTTGTTGTTATGCTTGTTGAGCTTCCATGGATTATTACGGAGTTGTTAGCTTCAGGATACGCTATTCAAGCCATAACATATCAAAGAATTCCGTTTAATTTAGGAATGGCTATCATTGCAGTATTCTTTATTATTTATGTACTTTTCTCAGGAATGCGAGCGGTTATTTTAGCGGATTATTATCAGGGTTGGATGTTTCTTATTGGCGGGATTACTTTGTTCTTAGTTACAATTTATTCGATATTTGGTGGAATTCCTGAAATGTTGATGGAAGTCAGAAATCTTAATGCAGAGCTCCTGACAGTTCCAGGACCAAATGCAGGATGGGGCGGAGAAGTACCGGGCGAGTTATTCTGGCCATCACTCATACTAATGGGTATGCTGGGGGCCTATATGTGGCCTTCATTGTTTTCAAGAATTTTTGCTGCTGCCTCAACAAGAGAGCTTAAAGAATCGCTAAGAATCACTCCATTTGTTGCTCCAACCTTTACCTTGTTGATTTTATGGACTGCAATTGGTGCTGCGGCCAGACCGGAATTTAATTTAGGAGATAGTGCTTATGCACTGGTAAATATGATTAGTTCTTTAGGTCCGGTTGCTGTTGCTTTGATTGGCATTTTGATTTTAGCAGGTGCAATGTCAATGATGGATTCTATGTTGAGTTCATGGGCGATAGTGCTCGTGAATGATGTACTGACACCATTGTTTCCAAATATGAATTCAAAAAGCCAAACTATGATTACCAGAATTTTCACTGTCATTATCGGATTAGCCGGACTTGCAATGGCTATGACAGATTTACCAACGATCGTTCAGATACTGACACGCGTTTATCAAGCAATTGTGCAGGTGTTTCCGGCAGTATTTCTTGGGCTGGTCTGGAAAAGAGGAAACAAATACAGTGCCTGGGCAGGAACTCTGACTGGATTAGTAATAGTAGTATATTTTGCTTTCACACAACCCGACTATGTTCCGTTTCTCGGGGGTATGCAAGCAGGTTTACTGGCAGTGGCTATTAATTTTACTGTATATATTGCGATTGCTTATATTACAAAGCCTGAAGAGAATGTTGACGATGTTTTTGCACATATTAAAACAGCAGATTCAGAGCTTAAAAGAATTGATTTGGCAGAAAAATAAGGAGGGATATATATGGAACAAGGTATTTTATTCATAGCATTTATTATTTCTATTGTCATTGCAGTTACAACATCAAGGAAATTGTTAAGAAAAAATAAAAAATAGTAGTTATTGAGAGCATAGAAAAGCTCCCTCTAATTCAACTGACATGGAAGGAATATTTAATAGTGGGAGCTCTTTTTTCTTGTTTTAATTCTTTTATGATGAGTGTTTCTTAGCCGCCTAAGCGCTGAAAATAATCAAAGGAAGGTAATTTATATCGAGGAGGTAATTATAAATGGGAATTGTTTATGCAGATAAATTGTTGAAAAGTGAGGCGATTTATACTGCAAAGGGAGTTATTTCAGGGAGCATTGCAATAAAAAATAATAGAATTCTAAGCGTAGATATAGGAAATAAAAATGATTCACTCATCGATTGCAATACAATAGTTCATGATTTTGGGAAACATTTGATTATTCCGGGATTTCATGACAGCCATGTACATGTGCTGATAGGTTCATTGTTTCATAACAGTATCAATCTTGGACATACCAAATCAGAAGAAGAGGCAGTCAAAGCTGTAAAAGAATTTGCGGATTCAAGACCTGAAGATCCGTGGGTATTAGGATTTAACTGGTACCATATTCATTGGCATAATAAAAAAATGCCGACGAAACGAAGCTTAGATGCTATGATTCCAGATCGTCCGATCTTCCTTCTAAATTCCGAAGCTCATGGTGCTTGGGTAAATTCTAAAGCTCTTGAATTATCAAAAATAACGAACCAGACACCAAGTCCTGAATATGGCATAATCGAAAGAGATGAACATGGTGAGGCTACGGGAATCTTGATAGAGAATGCCTTAGGGCTTGCGGCAAAATATGCCTATGATTTGCCAGATGAACGACAAGCCTTTCTAATAGAAGATTTCAATAAAAAAGCAGTCAGATATGGCATTACCTCTGTAAATGATATGTTGCCTTATTTCGGCTTTGATATGGGAAATTTGGATGTATATCAGAAATATGTAGATGCCCATGACAACTCCATAAGGTTCTATTTAGCCCCAGGATTGGATCAAGATATTGATTATTTATTGAAGCTAAAAGAAAAATATTCATCTGAAAAGCTAAGGGTAGTATCCCTAAAAGAGTTTGTAGACGGTGTTCCTACTACTTATACAGCATTATTATTGGAATCTTATTCGGATAAGCCTTCTACAAAAGGCAGTCCTTTGAAAGATCCTGAAAAACTTAGAAGATTGATTCTGGATGGGCATAAGAATGGATTTTCCGTAAGACTTCATGCCTGTGGAGATGGAGCAGTTCATATGGCTTTGAATTTCTTTGAGGAAGCAATAAAAAAATATGGAAGGAGAGGCAACAGACACTCTGTTGAACATGTTGAAGCCATTCATCCCGATGACATTTTAAGGTTCAAATTTTTAGGTATTACAGCTTCCGTGCAGCCTGAACATATGGCGATAACAAATAACTTTGAAGATAATCCCTACCCCTCAAGGTACGGCAAAAAGAGAGAAATGCATCTTTGGGCACTGAAATCTATTTTAGATAAAGATGTGAAATTATCCTTTGGGACAGATTATCCCGTAGTAGATATCTTGCCATTTACCGGTATATACCGAGCATATACAAGACTGCACAATGACGGAAAACCTGAAGGAGGATGGAATCCCGAACAAAAACTTGCTATGGACCAGATTATACGAGCTTGCACCTATGGTTCTGCGTATATTTCACATATGGAAGATAAGATTGGAAGCATTGAAGCTGGAAAACTCGCAGATGTTACAGTACTCAGAAACAACTTTTTTAAGTGTGATCCTCAAAACATATTAGATAATGAAGTGATCTACACTATGATTGACGGGAAAGAAGCCTATAAAAAACTTTAATGATAATTAGTAATTAAGGTTGAGGGCAAAAAATCTCAACCTTGCTATTTATTAAAGGGAGTGAAAACATGAGAAAGGTAGTTGTGGCTGCAACACAATTCGAGAATTACAATAATTATCATGATAATATTAAAAAAGCAGAAAGTCTTGTAAGGAGAGCTGCTGAAAAAGGCGCAAATATCATTCTATTACAAGAGTTATTTGACTATTTGTATTTTTGTCAGGAGGTAAATCCTGACTATTTTCAACTTGCACATGAGGCGGAAAAACATCCTACAATTCAACATTTTGAAAAACTATCAAAGGAATTAAATGTGGTATTACCTATTAGTTTTTTTGAAAGAAAGAACAATGTTTTTTTTAACTCGGTTATGGTTATTGATGCAGATGGTGAGCGGTTAGGAGTGTATAGAAAAACGCACATTCCAGATGATCCCGGATATTATGAAAAATATTATTTCAGCCCTGGAGATACCGGCTTTAAAGTATGGAATACTAAATTTGGTAAAATAGGAATAGCCATTTGTTGGGATCAATGGTTTCCTGAAACGGCACGCTGTTTATCTCTAAAAGGCGCGGAAATGATTTTCTACCCAACGGCAATAGGAACTTCCCCTACGTCGGTAAATCATTGGCAAATAACAATGCAGGGTCATGCAGCAGCAAATATGGTGCCGATTATAGCATCTAATAGGATTGGTAAAGAAAAATTTGGTACAACACAAATAGAGTTTTATGGAAAATCATTTATTTCCAATAACTTTGGTCAAATTGTAGAGGAAACAGATAATAAAGAAGAAACTATATTAACTGCAGAATTTGACTTAGATGATTTAGATAAATTTAGGAGAGAAGCGTGCTGTTATAGAGATAGAAGGCCGGAATGTTATGAAGACTTATTGACACTATATGGTACAGAATAATGGAATTATCAGTGGCTTTAAGGGGAGCTTTTTAAGCAGCCTCTTTTCTTTCTTCTTTATTTTCTTAACACCATCAATTATATATAGTATAATCAGATTAAAGAAAAAGTCAAAATGGAGGCAGTTATGGAAAGTAAAGAATATATAATGGAATACATCAAAAAGGGAAAAAAGGCCCAGAGTATTATCGAAAAATATAATCAAAAGCAGGTTGATGAAGTAGTAAAAGTCATTGCTAAGACTGTTTATGATCATGCAGAACTTCTGGCGAAGATAGCGGTGGAAGAGACCGGAATGGGTATGTATGAAGATAAAGTAGCAAAGAATAAAATGAAGGCCAAGGTTATATGGAACAATCTGAGAGGTAAAAAATCAGTAGGAATCATCAAACGGGATGAAGAAACAGGAATTACGGAGATTGCAAAACCCATGGGTGTTGTGGCGGCTATTACACCTACAACAAACCCAATTGTAACCCCAATGTCTAATGCTATGTTTGCAGTGAAAGGACGGAATGCTATTATCATTACACCTCATCACAGGGCAATACGCTGCAGCACTAAAGCTATAGAACTAATAAATCAGGAACTGAAAAGGATAAATGCACCTGAAAATTTGTTACAGATATTAAATCATCAATCGAGAGAGAACACGAGAAATCTAATAGAGAGTGCAGATTTAGTCATAGCTACAGGAGGTATGGGAATGGTGAAAGCTGCTTACAGTAGCGGAAAACCGGCTCTTGGAGTAGGTGCAGGAAATGTACAATGTATTATAGATGAAGATGCTGATATAAAAGATGCCGTTCCGAAAATTATATTGGGAAGAAGATTCGATAATGGTATCATATGTTCAGGAGAACAGTCGGTTATAATACCCGAAAAAGAATATGAATATATAAAGAGAGTTTTTAAAGAAAATGGTGGATATTATATTGAAAGTGCTTTGGAAAGAGATCAATTGAGAAATACTTTATTCCAATATGGCGTTATGAATAAGGATGTAGTGGGTCAATCCGCTGAAAAAATTGCAAAAATGGCTGGGATTGACATACCTAAGGAAACAAAAATCATCATTGTAGAAGCGGAATCAGAAACCGATTTGCTGGGGAAAGAAAAAATGTGCCCGGTGCTTACGGTCTATAAATATAATGACCTGGATGAAGCTATAAGAATAGCAAAGACCAATCTTGAAATGGAAGGAAAAGGACACAGTATTGCTATCCATTCCACTAAGAAAGCTCACATTGAGAAAGTTGCCGAATCTTTGGAAGTCAGCAGATTTGTTGTAAATCAGACCAGTGCAACCAGTGCCGGAGGTAGTTTCCACAATGGTTTTGCACCTACTAATACCTTAGGTTGCGGGTCATGGGGAAATAACAGCATTTCTGAAAATCTTGACTACAAGCATCTGATAAACATTTCACGCATTGGTTATTATATGAAAGACAACCGCGTACCGACAGATGAAGAACTATGGGGGAACCGCATTTACTAACCTCTAATTCAATCCATACTCTTATACAGGAAATTATTGTATGGCAATGATTAATAATGGTATTAAAATGTTATAATAAACATCGGAACAACTAAGCAGGAGGTCTGGATATGAAAGCATTATTGATATATAATCCTGTTTCCGGAAACAAAACATTTAAGAATAATCTGGATTATGTAGTTGCTGAATTCCAGAAAAAAGGTTTTCTTTTAACACCTTACAGGATTATGAATATAGAATCATTGGAAAGAATGATTTCCGGATTGAGTAAAAGTGAGTATAATCGTATATTGATTGCAGGTGGCGACGGAACCATTCATCAAGTAGTGAACAGTCTTATTCGAAATAATATCGATGTTCCTTTGGGGATTTTTCCGGTTGGGACTGCCAATGATTATGCTCAGTATTTCAGTTTGCCAAAAACAATTGAAGAAATGACGAAAAATGCATTGAGCGAAGATTATATTTACAGTGATGTCGGGTCAGTCAACAACAGGTATTTTATCAATGTTGCAAGTCTTGGTGTTCTGATTGATGTCAGCCAGAAAACGGATACAAGAGTGAAAAACAGCTTGGGAGTTTTAGCTTATTATATAAAAGGTCTTGAAGAACTTCCCAATATGAAATCTTTCAGAATCACTATAAAGAGTGATCAAGTGAATTTTTCAGGAGAAATCTTTTTTATGCTTATCATGAACGGAAAGTCAGCGGGTGGATTCAAGAAGATTGCGCCATTATCATCTATTAACGATGGGCTTTTGGATGTATATATTTTCAAAAAATGCCCCTTGTATGAATTGATGCCTTTGCTGATAAAAGTATTCAACGGGGAACATCTACACAGTACTTATGTGAGTTATTTTCAAACAGAAAAATTATCGGTTTTCAGTGAGAATAATGTGGGTACGGACTTAGACGGAGAAGAAGGTCCTTCTTTTCCACTGCACATTCAAAATCTAAAGAATAAACTTAGCATAATAACAAATAATCCAACGCATATGAACAATCTGAATGATAAATAGAGTGGGTAAATAGGTAAATTTTACATATAAGTTTCCTGATATTGTATTAATCAAGGGACTTT
>CAZKKX010000034.1:0-14635 GCA_964553505.1 uncultured Eubacteriales bacterium
ATGTTCGCTTGAAAGCAGCAACGCAGAAATTCGGAGATTTTCAACAGCCTGAAAGCCGCCATTGGCAGCTTTTTTTTATATGCCTATAATGTTATATCCGCAATCTACATGAATAATTTCTCCCGTAATACCGCTACTTAAATCACTCAACAGGAAAAGAGCCGTTTTACCTACTTCAACAGGGTCCACTAATCTTCCCATAGGAGATTTCGTCTCAAAAGCTTTTAACATATGGTCAAAGTGAGAAATGCCCTTGGCTGCAAGTGTTCTAATAGGTCCTGCCGATATTGCATTCACCCGGATGTTTTCTTTTCCCATATCAGACGCCAAATATTTTACGCTTGAATCCAGAGCTGCTTTTGCAACCCCCATGATATTATAATTTTCTATAACTTTTTCTCCTCCATAATATGTTAGAGTAAAAATACTGCCTCCTTCTGTCATCAGCTCTTTTGCATGTCTTGTAACAGAAAGGAGTGAATAAACACTGATATCATGCGCCATTGCATAACCTTCTCTTGAAGTATTGTAATATTTTCCTTTCAGTTCATCTGATTTAGCATGAGCGATACAATGTGCAACTCCGTGAATAACACCATATTCTTGTTTTAAAAAATCAAACGTCTTTCTAATATTCTCATCTTTAGTAACATCGCATTCAACAAATGTTATCCCTTCCATGTTTTCAGTTAATTTTTTAAGGCTGCGCAGACTCTTCTCTCCAAAATATGAAAATGAGATATTTGCACCGGCCTGATATAACTGCTCGGCTATTGCCCAGGCAATACTCCATTTATTTGCCACTCCCATAATCAAAATATTTTTATCTTTTAATAACTTAGTCAAAATGATTCCCCCTCCATATTAAGACATATTAAAATTATTACACAAACATCTCAAATTGTTCAACTAATTTTTCAAAAGTTTTCAAAGCATTTACGATAGGTTCCGGTTTTTTCATATCTACACCCGCTTTTTTCAGTAAATTAATTGGATAATCCGAATTGCCTGATTTCAGAAAATCTATATACCTGTCCCGGTTTACTGCTCCTCCCCTCATTATTTTCCTTGATAGCTCTATTGCGGCAGAATAACCTGTAGCATATTTATATACATAAAAAGCGGAATAAAAATGTGGTATTCTCGCCCATTCCATTCGGATTTTATCATCATGAATCAAATCTTCTCCATAGTATAGTTTATTTAATTGGTAATAATTATCACTGAGCCAATCTACAGTCAAAACTTCGCCGGCCTCAACAGCATCGTGTGTCATTTTTTCAAATTCAGCAAACATTGTCTGCCTGAAAAGAGTCGATCTGAATTGTTCCATAAAATAATTGAGTAAATACATCTTTTCAGTTTTATCTTTCGCATTGTTTATCATGTATTCCATAAGCAAAGCTTCGTTTACTGTAGATGCAACTTCAGCAGTAAAAATTGAATGCCCTCCATATACATAAGGTTGATGATTTCTTGTGTAGTAGGAATGCATGGAATGACCCATTTCATGAGCAGTAGTGAAAACATCCTTGATAGTATTGGTATAATTCAGCATAATATAAGGCGGGCTGTCATAAGTTCCAAAGGAATAAGCACCACTCGTCTTTCCTTCATTTTCATATACATCTATCCATCTGCTGTTAAGACCTTCGTCCATAATTGAAATGTAATCTTCTCCTAATGGTATTAATCCTTTCTTAATGATTTTTAAACCTTCTTCATAAGGTATATTCCGATCAACTTCTTTAACCATGGGTGTATAAAGATCATAGACATGCAGTTCCTTTAAATTAAGCATTTTCTTCCGTATTTTTATGTATCTGTGCATCAATTCATTATTCTCATGAACCGTTTTAATGAGATTATCATACACTTCCATGGGAATATTGTCTCCGCTCAGTTCCTGCGCCAGAGAAGAATCATGTTTTCTCAGTCGTGCGCTTACTACATCACCTTTTGCACTATAATTATATGTTGAAGCTAATGTGTTCTTCTGTTTTTCATAAGCTGTATATAATGCATCAAATGCGTCTTTTCTTATCCGCCTGTCGGGTGATTCAAGGAGATTTATAAATCTTCCATGGGTAACTTCGATATCTTCTCCTTCTTCATCTTTTATTGAGCCAAATTTTATATCGGCATTATTAATCATTCTGAAAATATTTTCTGGAGCAGAAACTAATTCTCCGAATTGTGCGATAATATATTCTTCCTGTTTAGTCAGTATATGTTTTTTTAATCGCATTAAATCTTTCAATAAGAATTCATAAAGTTTCAACTTTTCATTTTCATCAATGAAAGACAGCAGTACTCTCTCAGGTACCTCAGCTATTTCCGGAACAAAAAAAGAAAGTTTTGTTCCAATTTCTACAGAAAGCGATTGAGCTTTTTCACTCATGGCTTGATATTTGGTAATGCGGTTATCTTCGTCTTTTTTCATTCGTGCATAAACATAGATATTTCCAATAATACGGGATAATTGATCTTTTTTTGATAGTGCTTCATACAAAAGATCTGCGCTTTCCCCTAATCTGCCTTCATAATGTTGAATTTCCTCTGCCTTTTCTCTTGCAATACTAAAATCCTTCTCCCAGGATTCATCGTCGGCATACATCTTTTTTAGATTCCATTTGTAGGTTTCATTAATCTCTTCCCTCTTCTTTAACTTTTTTGATTCATGGCTCATATGCTATCCCTCCGTTTTTTACTCCTATTTATAACTTTAAATTATTATTTGCATTTTGAATTATTTCATTAATATATATTTTATTGTATAATAAAGTATTATGTATATACAATGATTATTTATGTTATATCAAGCTACTCCATTAAATAGTTTAAGGAGAGATTTATATGGAAACCTATTTTCATTCTGTAGTTTTAGATGATGATAAATGCATAGGGTGTACAAATTGTATAAAAAGATGTCCAACACAGGCTATTCGTGTAAAGGACGGTAAAGCAATGATCCTGAAAGAAAGATGTATCGATTGCGGGGAATGTATTCGAACATGCCCTCAGGGTGCTAAGAAGAGCATTACGGATTCTATTGAAAAAACAGAATCATTTAAATATAAAATTGCTCTTACCGCCCCTTCACTTATGGGACAATTTGATGAAAATATTCCCCCGGGTAAAATTCTGTCCGCTTTGAAACTTACGGGTTTTGACGATATATTTGAAGTTTCAAGAGGTGCAGATATAGCCACTCATTATACCAAACAATTACTGAAAGAAAAGGCAGAGAGACCTTTAATCTCATCATCTTGTCCTGCTATTGTTAGATTAATACAAGCAAGATTCCCCAATTTAATCGAACATTTGATTCCATTGCAGTCTCCTATGGAGATTTCAGCCATAATGGCTCGAAAAAAAGCTTTGAAATCAAATCCGGGTTTATCACCTGATGAAATCGGAGTTTTTTTCATTAGCCCTTGTCCGGCAAAAGTAACAAGTATTATTAATCCTATTGGAGCTGAAAAGTCAAATGTCAATGGTGTATTATCTATGTCCGCAGTATATCCATTAATTATTAAAAACCTTGATAAAACAGCGGATGATGAAACAATTGTTCACACGTCAAGTAAAGGAATTGGTTGGGCCAAACCAAATGGAGAAGTCATTGCCCTTGGTATTAAAAACTATCTTTCGGTAGATGGTATAGATAACGCCATTGGTGTCTTGGATACTATTGAAAATGGAAAATTGCGGCATATTGATTTTATTGAAATTACATCCTGCCCTAACGGATGCGTCGGCGGACCTTTGAATGTAGAAAACAAATATATCGCAAGGCGTAGAATTCGTTATCTTACTGAAAAATATGATTCCCTACCCAAAAATAAATCCGCAATGCCGAAAACCGATTCTTCAGCAACCATTAATGATTTTATATTTACAAAACCGATAGAAAAAATGGATATAGAGATTCTTGGAAAAAATATGATCGAATCTATGAGTATGATGGAAAAAATAGAATTGATTTCCAATCAGCTTCCGGATGATATGGATTGTGGAGCATGCGGAGCCCCTACATGCAAAGCTTTAGCAGAAGATATTGCTTTGGGTCGTGCTGATATCAATGATTGTATTGTACTTCTGAAGGATAAATTGAAAAAAGATGCGGAAGCCCAAAAATAATCTAACAATACTATAATGATTCATTTATTCTGATTTTTAAAAGGAGTTATTATGAAGAACAGACCTATTGGTTTTTTTGACTCAGGCTTGGGAGGACTTACATGTATACCTCACTTAATGCAGGCTCTTCCCAATGAAAGAATTATATATTTTGGAGATACTGCCAGAACCCCTTATGGTTCTAAAGCTATTTCTACTATTCGAAATTTTTCATATCAGATTGCTGATTTTTTAATTCATAATGATGTGAAAATGCTGGTAATTGCATGCAATACCATTACTTCAACCTGTTTATATGATTTAAAAGAAAAATATACCAATATGCCAATTATCGGTATAATCGATCCCGTATCTAAAAAAATAGCGGAATCTATGGACTCGAGCCATCATATAGGAATAATCGGAACAAAAGTCACCATTAACCATAAAACCTATATTGACTCGATTTTATCATATAATTCAAAATTAAATCTTTATGATAAATCTTGTCCAATATTTGTTCCTCTTATTGAAGAAGGCATTATTGATAATGAAATAATGAATTTATCAGTCAAATATTATTTGGACGATTTTATTACTTCAAATCATATTGATACGTTAGTTTTAGGATGCACTCACTATCCATTAATTCGCGAAAATATTGAGTGCTTGTATCCCAACCTGAAAATAATCGATCCTTCAGAGGAAATTATTTCCTGTATTAAGAATGCATTGCATTCAAGAAATCTCTTGTCGGATACTCCTTATTTTGAAAACACCTTTTATGCCAGTGACCTTTCAGAAAATTTTATCAATATGATTGATGCAATTTTTGGCAATACTAATGTCCGCGTTGCTTTTAAGAATTTTGATCTGGATGAATTGGAATACGGCAAAGCCTGCAGATTGTTGCTTGAATAGATTTTTCACATCTCCAGCGGCGGAATAAATCCGCCGCTTTATTTTTTTATGATACTATCAATTTCACTATACAGCTTTTTAAGGTTTGGATATATCTTTTTGTAAACACTGTAGAGTTTTTTATATATTATTGTATTCGTATGATTGGGTTGAAATGATGCTTGCCTGAAAACCATATGATTTACAGCATCCTCATAGGTCTCAAAGATACCAAGCGCTTTAAACCCCGCAACAGCTGCACCCAACCCGGAAGTTTCGAAAGTTTGGACCCGATATACATTTCTGCCCATCATATCAGCTGTAATCTGGCATATATTATCACTTTGAGATCCTCCCCCTGAAATAGCCAAATATTTCATTCTTCTTCCGGTTTTCTTTTCAATGGATTCTATCCCGTGCAATACCGCAAAATTAATCCCTTCGATAATGGCCCTATAAAGATGCGCTCTGGTGTGTATCTCAGTAAATCCAATAACCGCACCTTTTGCCAGGGGATCTTTTAATTCTCCTCCCCAATAAGGCTGAAGCAGTAATCCATCTGATCCCGGAGACACATTTTCTAAAAGATTGTTTAATAAAACTTCTACTGGGATATCTTTTTTCATTGACTCTTGCATTTCTTTTTCAGCAAATTCATTTTTAAACCATCGAACCATCCAATAACCTCTGTTGATTTGTACTTCAGGATTATATTTCCCGGGCATCACAGAAGGATAAGAAGGAAAAAACGGATGTATCTCTATGTATTTATCAATCATTGTCTGTATTGTAACTGCAGATCCCAAGCTGATATTTCCGGTATGGCTGTTTAAACAACCTGTTCCCAAAGTTTCACAACCCTTATCTGAGCCTGTAGCAATGACAGGTATACCCTCAGAAAGACCCGTCTCACCGGCTGCGTCTTTATTAATCGCACCTATCAACGTTCCTGGAGTAACCAATATAGGTAATTTCTCTTTATCAATATTGAAAACAAATTTTTTAATATCGTTTCCTGATGCCCACTTTCCTCTTTTGAAATCAAAGGGAATATATCCTATCTGAGATGCTGAAGAATCAATAAATCGTCCGGTCATCTTAAAATTAAGATATGCTGACAACATTAAATACTTAAAAGTTTTTTCAGATATCTCTTTCTCGTTTTCTTTGACCCATTGCCATCTAAAAGCTTTTTTGAAATTACGAATCATCTCTTCTTCTTTTACAGCTTTCACTGCTAAATTATAGGGAAATGGAAGCTTCTCATCCTTAACCGCTCTTCTTTGATCAAGCCATAATATCGCTGGTCTTAGGGGAATTCCTTCATGATCCACAAGGACAACCGTATTTCTCATAGTTGTAATAGTAATGCCAATTATTTCATTGAATACTCTGCTATTTTTGTATTTTAAATTACGGCAGATATTGCATATATTATCCCAGTACAAAAGCGCATCTTGTTCTGCATGTCCCGGAAATTCAGAAAAGTATGGATTGTATTCTCTTTTTTCTTTAATAATGATATTCCCTTCTTCATCAAAAATAATTCCTCTTGTACTTTGTGTTCCTACATCAATAGTGAGAATATACCTTTCTTTCATGATCCCTCCCATAAATTAAAAATTCTACAGTATACTGTAGAATTTTTAATTCAGATAATAGTCTTCTTCATAATCATCTATCTCTTCATAATAGCCGCTACTGCCATATGAATCTGTTTTTGCTTTAAAATATGGACTGTCCCCAAAGTCTATACCGTATTTAACTAACTCCTGAAGATCCTTCAATAAATCCTGGCGTTTTTCCGCTATCAAGTTAAGTTTAAGGTTTTTATCTTCATGATTCCTTTTCACAACTTCTAAAGCTTCAAAAACACTGGCAATGTAAGTTTCATTATCTATTGAATATTTTACTTTTGAATCCACAACAAGCCATTGCGAAAAGTTCTTAAGCTCATGGGCTATTTTTTTTCTTATCTCAGGCTTATCGTCCTTTTCAAACATTTCCATAATAAATGAATTTGTGTCAACAATAGCAACCATTATTGAGGGTTCCAAATCAATAGTCAATTCAATATAATCATTAAAATATTCTTCTATTAACATTTCAATATTATCTATGGACATAATAATATCCTCATTTACTGCTTCTTCGATGCAGTGCATATAGGATACCAGTATATAGAACTGCTCTTTAGTTTTTATTTCTGACCAGTTCTTGACTTTCATGAGTTCTTTTAATTTAATAGTAATATTTTTGCCCATCGTTCTCCCTCCTTATTTGAGAGTCATTTATCCGATAACTGAGAACTATTTCATTATATCATAGATCAATAACGAAATAAAAGATGAATTTGCGTATTGCTTTCCTATTTAATTCCAATGATTATCTGAGTTCACAAGCATTCCTTTAGTTATCCATTTTTTACTCATCCGTGAAAACTGGATCATCTTTTTCAAATTCATCAATATGATAGCAAATCTCCTCCGGAAAACTTAACTCATATTTGCCTTCGTTTAAAAGTTCTATCCTAAAAAGCATCAACGCCTCATAAATACTTATCTCTTTCACAGAGTTATTCAGTAAATCTTTGCAATGAACACACTTCTCTTCCATCATCCAACCTAAAAACCGATATACTTCAGTAACAAGCTGTCTTTTTGATTCGGATGCCATTTCCATCAAAATAGATTTTACAGTAGAAAAAATTTTATACAGATCAATGTTATCTTCTGAAATGCCTGTCATAATATCGTCAAAATACATTTCCAGATATAATGAAAGATCCTCACAACTAGTTGGAGTAAAAGCTTTATTAAGGATTTCTTCATTTATCAAATCATAGTGTTCCATAAGGAGAAGAAACTGCTCATAATATTGGAATTCGCCCCAATCTTCTATTTCAAGAATACTCATTATCTCGTTTTTCTTCATCTGCCGATTCTCCATTTTTAAAATAATTCATTTATCCTTTCTTTCAACATCTTTTTGAAAACCTTGAACCTGAATAATTACATTTTATAACACTTTTCAGAAGACGCAACTGTTTTTTAAAAATTTCGGCAAATTAAATCGCGACCATGGATAATTAAACTTGATTTTGAATATAAACAAAATAAGATTCTGCATAGCAAAATCACTCTCAACAATAACAAACAAACAGAAAATACCGTATATCCAATTTTTTCTGCCTTTACTCTCTACCTGTCATTATAACCCTTTAATCTTTAATTGCTTTTTTAATTTCGTTTCTGAAAAACAAAACATTAATGAAAAATAAAATTAGCACCTGTATAATAGGCATATCTATATTAAGTTTTTCAAATGCTAAAATCACCAGAGTAATGGTCAATGGAACCATCATATACTTTTTTACTTTAGATGACGTTACCGTGTCGTTTGAAAAAAAACCGGCAAATGCAAATCCAACACCAACCGATAAAACAAGTAGCGCTATAGCTGTGCCTATTATATATCCATCACTGAATGAAAAGCTTCTAATCACCATGCCTGCAACAATTAGTATTATTCCAGAAACAATGGATTTTCTTTTTGTAAGTCTGTACATTATTATAATCCCCCCTTATTATAAGTATTCATGAATATACCGATGTCTTCAATGCAATATTTATGGCACCATTTCAATATATTACATGTTTACTTCCCCTTGACAAAAAAAAAGGAATTTTGTTTTGTCAAAATCCCTCAATTATAATAAATAACTACCTTACAGGGCAGACACCATTTTCGCATCCGTCGTTTCCTATATCATGTTCTGCTTCTTCCCTCTCATACTTACTGATCAAAGATGGAATAAACGGTTTCATTTGTCCGTCTCTTTTTTCGTATTCTTTTTTATCTACGGTTTCAAAAGGAAGCAATTCATAAAAATTATCATCAAATGACAAGAAAGTCAATGCCACCACTTCATCCCAGTTATCCCAAACCCACTGTTCAACATCATCCCATTCATGTTCTCTGACATGAACAGTAATAGAACAGTTGTGATCGACATAATAAGTCATAAACATTTTATATATCTCCAGTTGTTCAATAGCCGATACGTCGCTTTTTGTCTTTCCTTCAGGAACTTGTACAGGAAACTCCACAACCTTTGTAACGCATGTCTCCTTATCTTGCCCAACTTCAGGTAATACAGGATACCCCAATTCCTCACACACTTTTACAAGAGGATCGTCACTGCTAATTCTAACCCTCCTTACAAAATAGGGCGCATGTGAAAAATGAACACCGCTTGAAACTACCGGTAGAAGGCTCAAAGTACCTTCTGGTTTTACCGTAGTCACAAGCAATGGCTCTTTTTGCCCCAATTCATCAGCATATTCAGATGCCGCATCTTTTGCAGTTTTTTTCAAAAGAGTTAATAACTCCTGCTGCTGTTCCCTTGACATTCCAGTGGCATTTACCATGTCCTGCCATCCTGTAATAGAGCATCCTAAAAGCTTATCTCTTTGCTGCACTTCATTCCATTCCGGAATTTCCAATTCCGTGCAAGTTAACCTGTATCCTGCTCTTGCCGAAAGCCTTTGTGCCTCAACAAGTCCTTCTTTATCCAGTTCGCCATTTTTATTTACAAAAGACATCATATTGACAGTTGTCAAATTACACAACCCTTTTGAATCTAATAATATTTCACCGCATGGGTTGACTCCATTAAAATTAGGTCTGCGTTTCTTTCCTGCTTCTTCATTTACCCATCCCGGCTCACCTGAATATCTCATTTGTTGGATATGCCAATGCAACTGTTCCCTTGTTGGCTTCTTTATATAATATATAGAGTTATTACTCATCTGCCTGTGAGAAATTTCCTTATCTATCATCCATTTTTCATCCACTTTTTTATAAAGCCCTGATTTCGCTTGGATGGTTTCTTTGTCATCTTGATCCACTAATATAATTTCAGCTGTTCTTCTTACACCTCCAACAACAACATTCTCACCGATAATATTAGCAATATCCAAACAATCAATAGGTTTAAGCTTAATTTTTCCGGTATTTCCTAAAGAAGAAACTTTTTTAATTACTTTATCTATTTTTAAGAACATATTCTTCATGCTTTGATGTCCGCTGGCTGTTCCTCCGAATGTACGCAGTTTTTCTCCTTTTGGTCGAACATTATCATAATTAAGCAAAATTGTTTTTATTTTTCTATACTCATTGCTGTATAAAAGTCGTAAATAAAAATCAAGAGACTGCACCCATCCTTCTTTACTATCTCCAATGATAATCTTAACCGCATCATTACGAATAAATTCTAATGATGTATTCTCTTTTCTTTCAACTGCCGGCGTAGGTGTATAAAACTCATGGATAATTTCAGCATCGGTTCTCAGTTTAGGGAGTCTGTCTACATCAGTTTTTAATATCCTTATACCAACACCGGAACCTACCATAAGCAGGTAAAATATATCTCTGAATGCTGAAAAATTATTTATTACTTGAAATGAACAATTATAATTGGACATGGGATAATACTTTGAAACATCTGTACTTCCCACCCAGAAAGTTCTCCCGGAAAGAAACTGTCTCAGTTCATAAATATTTCTGTACAGATTTTCAGCTTCTTCTTTGGAAGTCGGCACAATACTGCAATTATATTCTACAGCCCTTCTTACTGTTTCCCACCAGTATTCTCTTCTTTTTTCTTCAGGAATCCATCTGGAATATGTACGATAATAAACAAAATTACCCAATTGATTCATTGGGGAAGATTTATGCTTATACTTGCTAATAAATTCATCTGATAAAATCCTTCCGTCACGCCGTTTTCTTGCATCTCTTGTCTTGTCTCTTTCATAACGATAAATAATGAATTTTTTAGCAACATCGGTTCTACGGCAGGACATTAAATAATCTTCTACTATATCCTGAATCTCTTCGACCTGCATAAATCTATCTGCTTTTCTAATATCTTTTTCGATCTTTGAAACAATATTCTTAATAAGATTATGATCTATTCCTTTTTTAGTCTCCACCATGGCTTTTTCAATTGCGTTTTGTATTTTTTCTGCTTTGAACTCTACCTTCGTGCCATCTCTTTTAATGACTTTTATCATCGCGCACCCTCCAATATATAGTTACACTCTTTCTATTATGCACCATATATGGTACCATCTAATACCTTCACCGTCAATCACTTTAATTTTATCTATTTATACCATTATTGTAACAATGCAGGAAAATCAAAGTGTTACAAACCAAGTATTTTCCTTGTTTCATCAACATCTGCTACCTCTCTCCTCAGTTCTTTTGCGATTCTTGCGGCTCGCTTTACCAACATTTCGTTTGTAGCTTTTATTGTATCATTATACATGATTGTATCTTCTATACCTACCCTGACATGCCCGCCTAAAATTATTGCCATAGTAATCATAGGAATATGGGCATTTCCAATACCACTTACCGTCCATGTACAATGCTTAGGTAAGCTTTCAACAAGGAACAGCAGATTTTTAGGCGTACCTTTTATTGAACCCGGCACATTCATTACAAGATTAAAATGTAACGGCATCTTTAAAACACCCTTTTTTAAAAGCCATTGGGCATTTGATATCATAGCAGAATCAAAAACTTCTATCTCAGGTTTTATATTATTATTAATCATCTTAGAAGATAAGCTTTCTATTAATTCAAAAGAATTTGCGTTTACTCTGTCTAAAAAATTTGATGATCCCACAGCAAGGCTTGCCATTTCTGTTTTAAGTGCCAACATCTGTCCACGATACTCGGCCGTATTTTCTCCTGCTCTCGCACCTGTCGACAATTGTGTAACAACGTCTATATTTTTTGATCTGATTTTGTTTAATATCTTTTCATAAACATCTTTCCTCGCAGTAGGTTTTCCTTCTTTATCCCTTCCATGTATATGAACAACAGATGCACCTGCGTTTTTGCATTTAATAATATCCTCGATAATTTCTGCTTCAGTGATTGGGATATGTTTATTCATTTCTTTGGTTACTACGTTTCCAGTAAGTGCTGCCGTTATAATTAGTTTTTCCATTTGCAACCCCCTCGTTAAAAAAACAAAATATTAACCATTAAATATATAGCGTTCAAATTAATTATATCATTATATTGGGGCAAAACTAAAGAATATGCGGTTGACAAAAAAAATTGAACATAATAGAATTGTATACATAAATACAATTATTCAATATTCAAGGAGGTTCTTATGGGAAAATGTCTTGCTTATAAAATACTTGAACAACATCTCGTTATAGGAGAATTAAATCCTGGCTCTGAAATCACAATAAAAATTGACCAGACTCTCACACAGGATTCAACAGGTACAATGGTCTACCTCCAATTGGAAGCTATGGATGTGGACAAAATAAAAACCGAATTATCCGTTGCATATATTGATCATAACACACTTCAAACAGGTTTTGAAAACGCAGACGATCATGCGTTCATTAAGAGTGTTGCAAAAAGACATGGTGTACTTTTTTCAAAACCAGGGAATGGAATCTGCCATCAACTTCATCTGGAAAACTACGGAAAACCCGGAAAAACTCTTTTGGGTTCAGACAGTCATACCCCCACAGGCGGAGGTCTTTCAATGATTGCCATTGGTGCGGGAGGTCTTGATGTAGCTGTCGCTATGGCAGAAGGCACCTACAGCCTAATTGTTCCAAAAGTCATCAATGTAAAACTTTCAGGTGGTTTAAAACCGTGGGTATCGGCAAAAGACATAATTCTCTATGTACTTAAACAATTAAGTGTCAAAGGCGGCGTGGGAAAAATTGTTGAATACAGTGGAGAAGGCGTTAAATCGCTCTCAGTTACCGATAGAGCAACAATTACAAATATGGGAGCCGAACTTGGTGCTACCACCTCTTTATTCCCCAGCGATGAAAATACTAAACAATATTTAAATTCTCAGGGAAGGCCTGAGGACTACATGAAGCTGTATGCGGATCCGGATGCAGTATATGATGAAATATTAGAAGTAAACTTATCTGAACTTGAACCATTGGCAGCAATGCCCCACAGTCCTGACAATGTAGATTCAGTTAAAAATATTGGCAAGATAAAGATAGATCAGGTCGCAATAGGAAGTTGTACCAACTCTTCTTACACAGATTTGATGAAAGTTTCTAATATTCTTAAAGGGAAAAAAATACACCCGGACATTAGTCTGGTAATTTCTCCCGGTTCCAGCAAAATATTGGGTAAACTGGCAGAAAACGGGGCATTGGCGAATATGATCAATGCAGGTGCTCGAATCATAGAAAACGCCTGTGGTCCTTGTATCGGTATGGGTCAAGCTCCAAAATCAGGCGGCATATCACTAAGAACTTTTAACCGAAATTTTAAAGGAAGAAGCGGAACAGCAGATGCAGATGTATATCTTGTTAGTCCTGAAACAGCTGCTATATCAGCTATAACCGGCGTACTTACCGATGGAAGAAATTATGATGATATCCCATCTGTTAAGGATGAAAGCTTTGAATTCAACGATAATTTCATTGTATACCCTAATAATTATGAAAAAAAAGATGAAATACCTGTAGAAATGGGACCGAATATAAAACCCTTTCCTCTTAATAAACCTCTGTCTGAAAATATAGAAGGCAAAGTTGTTCTTAAAACAGGTGATAATATTACTACAGATGACATAATGCCATCTAACGCTAAATTGTTACCTTACAGGTCCAATATTCCCTTCCTGTCAAAATACTGCTTTATTGGAATTGATGAAGAGTTCTCTGACAGATGTAGCACAAACAATGGCGGTATTATCATCGGAGGAGATAATTACGGTCAGGGATCAAGTCGTGAACATGCCGCTTTAGTTCCGTTATATTTAGGAATTAAATTTATTATAGCAAAATCCTTCGCAAGAATTCATCGTTCAAATTTGATTAACAGCGGTATTATCCCTCTGGTATTTAAAAATCCAAAGGACTATAACAATATCAAATTATTAGATGAACTGATAATAGAAAATGCTATTGAACAGACCAAGAAGGGAACAATAATCATTAAAAACAAAACAAGCAATGAACAGTATGCTACCGAAGCTAATCTTTCTGAATTAGAGCTTTCTATGATTTTAACCGGTGGAAAAATAAACTACATTAAACAAAAAAAATAATTACGGAGGATTAAATGGACTACTTAAAAAAATTTCAACAATTGATTCAAAGCCAAATAGAACGCGTTGAAAAAATGAAAGAAGAAAAAGAATTTACCGACTACAAAAAGCTTGATAGAATTATTATTGGCATCATTGGTGGTGACGGCATCGGACCTGCAATTACTACTCAGGCTCAACGAGTTTTGGAATTTCTTCTGCATAAAGAGCTTCAGACCGGAAAAGTCGAGTTTAGAACTATCAACGGATGTACTATAGAAAACAGAGCACGAGTAAATAAAGCAATTCCTGAAGATGTTTTAAATGAGATAAAAAAATGCCATGTACTTCTCAAAGGGCCTACTACAACACCCCGGAAGGGTGATAAATGGGCAAATGTCGAAAGCGCTAATGTAGCAATGCGTAAAGAATTAGACTTATTTGCAAATGTTAGACCTGTAAAAGTCCCTGAATTAGGAATAGATTGGACATTTTTCAGAGAAAACACCGAAG
>CAZKKX010000034.1:14645-19145 GCA_964553505.1 uncultured Eubacteriales bacterium
TTTAGGAAGTCAAGGTATCAACATAAACGATGAAATTGCTTTTGACTTTAAGGTAATAACATCCACGGGAACTCAGCGTATCGCAAAAACTGCCTTTGAATATGCAAGAAACAACGATAAAAAGAAAGTTACAATTGTAACAAAAGCCAATGTAGTTAAAACAACAGACGGAAAATTTCTCGATGAATGCAAAAAAGTAGCATTAGATTATCCTGAAATTGAAATAGATGACTGGTATATTGATATTATGACTGCAAAATTGATCGATGAAAAGAGAAGAAGACAGTTTCAAGTCATGATACTTCCTAATTTATATGGCGATATCCTGACAGATGAGGCTGCAGAATTTCAAGGTGGTGTCGGGACCGCCGGCAGCGCGAATATTGGGAAAAAATACGCTATGTTCGAAGCTATACACGGCTCCGCCCCTCGAATGGTAGAAGAAGGCAGAGATATTTATGCCGATCCTTCAAGCATTATCCGGGCAGGTGCAATGCTTCTCAACCATATTGGATTTTCTGATTACTCAGAAAAATTGCTAAAAGCTCTGGAAATTTGCTCAGTTACGGAAAAGAAAATTATAATTACAGGAAGAAGTGACGGTTCAACAGGAAAGCAATTTGCCGATTATATCATGACTACCATTAAAAGTCTATAAACGAATCGAGGTTGTGGATAATGAACAGTTATATAAAAGAGTTTCACAATTCACTCTCCACCTCATTATTTGAAGATATAAGAGAAAATATACTAAGCGGAAAATATCAGGCCGGAGAGAAAATCACTGAAAATAGAGTTTGTCAGGAATTTGGTGTAAGCCGCACCCCTGTTCGCGAAGCTTTTAAACAACTTGAGTTAGAAGGATTAATTACAAACATACCCAACAGAGGTGCTTATGTTTTAGGTTTTTCTAAACGGGATATACAAGATATCTATGAAATAAGAAAAGCCGTTGAAATCATAGCAATCAAATGGGCCATTGAACGAATAGACAGTGATGAGCTAAGCGAACTTCAGGAGGCATACGATTTAATGGAATTTTATACCATGAAAAATGAACAGGGGAAGATGATGGAAACAAATACCCGCTTTCATGAAATAATATACAAATCCACCCGCAGCAGATTTTTAGAGCAGATATTAAAGTCTTATCAGATTTACATTTATAAAACAAAAAAAGTTGCATTGCAATCAGAAGCTTACTTGCAAGATGTCTTAGAAGAACATAAAAGAATATTAACTTCCATATATAATAAAGACTTTTCTGAAGGCGAAAAAGCTGTTTTTCAACATATATCCAATGCTCAAAAAAGAGCAGAAAACAACCTTCCGCTTTTTTAGAATAAACCATATTACCAAAATAATTATCTGTAGTAGCAACATTACATAAACAGGTTTGTGATGCCATAAGGCTTGCTATAGCCTATTATAAAAATCAAATAAGTATTTAACGCTAAAAAGTCTTGAAATTCAAGACTTTTTAGCAGGTTTAATTATGTAATTTTGTGCGTTTTTTTGCTCAAAATATTAAATCATAAGCTTAAATCATAAATAATGTGTATTTTGTTCCCATCGGGATCTTCTATCCATTCTTCATCCAATGAATTATCTTTTAGTGGTCTCCTAAACACTAAATGCTCATAGCCATTTCCATATTTAAGAACATGCTGTCGTTCTCGCTCGGTAATAAACGAACCCTTTAAGTTTTCATTATCAATATCTGGTATCTCTTTTATTAGAATACCTGCCGATTCATTAACCGATTCATCTGCATTTCCGAGTAAAGACACCCTATTTCTTAAACTGCATTTTTGATCCACATACTTCTTTGTTAGCCCAAGCGCAGTTTCATAAAGTGCCAATGCTTTTTCATATTGACTCGTTAACAAACATAATTCTTTTAACATAACCTTTTCGTTATCCATAGGTCTACAGGAAAGATATGTTCTTTTCTGGATATAATTAAATATTTTAATAAGCATACCCTCTTCATCCAAAAGACCAAACTGGTAAATGCCCTCTTTTTCCTTCGGTTTCCAGACAATCCGCATGTTTTTGTTTTCCATATCCTTATAGGCTTCATATATATTTTCGACTTTTAAGCTGATGCTGTTAATGCTTCCTTTTCTCTTGGTGAAATATTTTTCTTCAATCATCAAAGGGTTTTCAATTAATTCTAATACTACTTTGCTTCCGGTATTTAAAAAAGCAACCCTATGTACTTCGTTATCAAATATTTTAATTAATTCACAACCCAAACCCTGATAAAAATCAAGACTCTTATGTAGATTTCTACAACACAATCCAAAATGATAAAGCCGATACGTCATATCAATATCTCCTAACACGTTTAAGGTTACTTCAATCTTACTATCAAGCACTATATCCTGTCAAAATTTTTTTAAATATCCTTTTATGTTTTTGTTTAAGAATAAAGTAAACTCTAATGGAAAATTTAATATTGAATTATTAAAATAATATATGCATCCCTGTTATTTTTCAACAAATGATGGAAAAGAATAAATATTGGTTGATTTAAATTTCATAAATGGTATAATAAATTTAAGGTCAAAGAAAGTCTAAACCAAAAAAGAGGTGGTTTTGTATGAAATATAAAGATTATTATAATATTCTCGGGGTTGAAAAAAAAGCATCTCAAGACGACATCAAAAAAGCATATAGGAAACTGGCAAAAAAATATCACCCGGATATGAATAAAAACAATCCAAAATCTGAAGAAAAATTCAAAGAGCTCAATGAGGCTTTTGAAGTGCTTAGTGATAAGGAAAAACGTAAAAAGTATGATATGTTCGGTCAGTCGGGAAACTTTCATCAAGGAATGGATTTTGATCCTTCCCAATATAGTTCACAATTTGATTTTGGAAATTTCGGTGGTGGTCGTACATATACCTATACTACTGGTAATAGTGATTTCAGTGATTTTTTCAACATGTTTTTTGGCGGTAACGTACACCAGGGCACTTCCTTTGATTTTGGCGATATTTTTAACCGAACCGGCACTAATACCGGAAGAAATATTAAAGGTCAGGATATTGAATCAGAAATTCAAATCAGCATTTACGAAGCCTTTCATGGTGTTAAAAAGCAATTTATGCTGGATACAGGAGTATCAAAACAATCTATATCGGTATCTATTCCAAAAGGAATCACATCAGGACAGAAAATTAAACTTAAAGGTCAAGGAACACCCGGACCTTCAGGAGAAAAAGGAGATTTGTATCTTAAAGTAATTATTAATAAACATGGTAAGTTTACAATGAATCATCTTGATGTTCATACGACCATTGACATATTTCCATGGGAGGCATATTTCGGTGCCGAAAAAGTTATTGAAACCTTAGATGAAAAGATAAAGCTTAAAATTCCACCAAAAATTCAAAACGGGAAAAAAATCAAAGTTCCTTTGAAAGGATATCGAGATATGAAAGGAAATACAGGTAATCTTTTTGTAGAAATAAGAATCATTAATCCTTCTTCCCTCCCTCCGGAGGCTGAAGAAGCATATGAAAAACTAAGAAACTTTATGAAATAACTGAAGGTTTATGGTTTAAGATTTAGGATTTAAGGTTAAAGGTAAAATTTTTGCTTAAACAAAATTTTCTGTCCTTAATTTCATGATCATTAACTCTTAATTGCTTATGGAGGTGTTATTATGAATTTTGAAAAATATACGGAAAAATCAAGACAAGCGGTTTCTTTGGCACAGGAAATTGCCATAAAAAAAGAAAATCAACAAATTGAAGGAGAGCATCTGCACCTTGCCCTTCTATTACAGGAAGAAGGTTTGATTCCCAAGCTCCTGCAATTTATGGGAGAAAATTTGTCCATTATTACCAATGATGTTGAAAAAGAAGTAGAAAAATTTCCAAAGGTTTACGGGCATGACTCTTCAATATTTGCAACAAGACGTTTTAATAAACTTTTATTGGATGCTGAAGATATATCAAAAAAATTCAAAGATGAATATGTAGGCGTAGAACATCTTTACTTATCTTTACTTGACGAGAGAAACACACCTTCCGAAAAGGTATTCAAAAGTTTTAACATCAACAGAGAAAGATTTCTTGAAGCCCTTACAAAAATAAGAGGTAATCAAAGAATAACCAACCAAAACCCAGAGGAAAACTACGATGTCTTGAATAAATACGGGCGAGATTTGGTTGATTTAGCACGCAAAGGTAAACTGGATCCTGTTATTGGAAGAGACTCGGAAATCAGACATACGATTCAGATTTTGTCCCGCAGAACAAAGAATAATCCGGTTCTGATCGGTGAACCGGGAGTTGGTAAAACTGCCATTGCTGAAGGACTTGCTCAACGAATTCTTAATGGTGACGTGCCTGAAGGATTAAAAAATAAAACTATTTTTGCTCTGGATATGGGTGCATTAGTAGCAGGTGCAAAATTCAGAGGAGAATTTGAAGAAAGACTTAAATCTGTCTTGAATGAAATCGAAAAATCAGAAGGACAAATCATTCT
>CAZKKX010000035.1:0-18969 GCA_964553505.1 uncultured Eubacteriales bacterium
ATTTAGGACATAATCATTTGTGGTACAGTAGGACATTATCATAAATGAATCATAGTCCTTCTTTTAAGATTTAATGCTCGCTTGTGTTAGATAAGGGAATAAAGTATAATATAGGCATAATATGGTTGAGTTTGTCATTGATTGTACATTATTTTATGAATGAAAGGAGAAAAAGATATGGACCAATATCTGACTTTTATATTAGATGAGGATCATTATGGCATAGACATATCCAGTGTGATAGAAATTATAGGAATGCAGAAAATAACTCAGATGCCCCAGCAACCTGATTACGTGAACGGTGTTATAAATCTAAGGGGCAGAATCATTCCCACCATTGATGTGCGAACAAGGTTTAAAAAAGAACGTGCAGATTATGATGAAAGAACTTGTATAATAGTTGTTGATGTTCAGGATACCATGATTGGTTTTATAGTGGATAGAGTGGATGAAGTAATTACTATTTCTTCAGAAAATATTTCGAGTCCTCCAAGGTTCAATCAAGATTTTAAGGGGAGATATGTAAAGGGAATTGCAAAAATAGAGGACAGAATTATTATGATTCTGGACAGTTCTTTGCTGCTTTCAGAAGAAGAATTGATTGAAACACAAATGCTGGAAGATGACTAATTAAATTAAAATTATTAATTTTGAAAGAAAAAAATTTGGTTAGACCAATAAGAGATGATGGGAATTTTGCTTTGCAAAATTCCTTGTTTTTATGGCTCTATGCCAAATGTTGGGGTAGAGCACTTGTAAAACAAAGAATTATCATTGCCTTAAACCCTAATATTTATGTATTCTTGCATTTAAACATTATGTGTTTTATAATGAGTACAAACAGAAAAGGTATGTTAGGTGAGGTTCCTATTGAGATATATGCTGTTGCCCAGAAATGTCGAGAGACGCCAATGGGTCAGCAGAAATAATCGGAAAGGTTATTTCTAATACAGCTGGCAAAAGTCAAAGCTCAATAGTGCTAAAGCTCAACATGTATAGATTTTTCTCTACTACTTGTTGAGTAGAGTTTTTTTATTTTATAAATTGAATTTATAATAGAGTTTTGTGTAATCATGAAAGGAGTGATGGTCGTGGATAATAGTCCTTTACCGGATAGGCCTGAAAATAAGAAGCTGAAAGATTCAAATAGTAACAGTAGGAGAGCCACGACTATTATTATTAGTTTCTGGCTCTCATAAGGAGGGGCAGGAATGTATGATGAAATCATGAAACTGCTTGAGGAAAAGCAGTTTAACAAAGCCCGTAATGAGGTGTTGAATAATAATGAAGCAGACATTGCGGAGATTATTGAAGATGCGATTAAAGAAGTAAGCATTGAAAAGACTATTATCCTATTCAGGATGCTTCCAAAAGATATATCTGCAGAGGTATTTTCTTTTTTATCCAATGATACGAAATTAGAAATAATTAATGGCATTACAGATAAAGAAATTCAATATATCGTAGACGAATTGTTTTTTGATGATATGATCGATCTTCTTGAAGAACTGCCTGCTAATGTTGTCAAAAAAATACTCAGCCGTACGGAAAAAGAAAAAAGAAAACTGATCAATCAGTTTTTGAAATATCCTGTGGATAGTGCGGGAAGTTTGATGACTATAGAATATACGGATTTAAAAAAAGAAATGACGGTCAAAGAGGCTATTGGTTATCTTAAAGAACATGGCATTTCAAAAGAAACTATATATACATGTTATGTTATGGACGCAGGCAGGCGATTGGAAGGAATTGTTCCCTTAAGACAGCTTATTATAAGTGAAGATGATACAATTCTTAAAGATATTATGGATACTGATGTAATATCTGTTAATGCTTATGATGATCAGGAAGAGATTGCTAAGGTTTTTATGAAATATGACTTTATTGCACTTCCGGTTGTAGATAAAGAAAACAGATTGGTAGGTATTATTACTATAGATGATATTATTGATGTCATTGAGCAGGAAAATACAGAGGACTTCCACAGGATGGCCGCAATTATGCCTTCAGAAAAACAGTATTTGGGATCAAGTGCTTTTTTCTTGGCAAGGCAGAGAATTCCTTGGCTATTGGTTCTGATGTTTTCATCTATTATTACAGGGTCTATTATAGGTAAATTTCAGCTGGTTTTATCTCAAGTCATTGCGTTAGTTACGTTTTTGCCAATGGTTATGGGAACAGGTGGTAATGCAGGTGCCCAATCTTCTACATTGGTAATTCGCGGAATGGCGGTAGGGGATATTGAACTTTCAGATATTTTAAGAGTAATTTGGAAAGAAGTAAAAGTAAGTGCTATTGTTGGAATATTTTTAAGCTTATTTAATTTTGTGCGTATTTATGTAGTTGGAAATGGAAGTTTATTGTTGGCTATAACCGTTAGCCTGTCATTGTTTTTAGTAGTTTTATCTGCTAAAGTTATTGGCGGTACTTTGCCGATTATTGCTAAAAAAGCAGGTATAGATCCGGCAATCATGGCGAATCCTTTTATTGCATCTCTAACAGATATGATTTCGGTCACTATATATTTTATTTTGGCTACAATACTGTTGGGGATAGGATAGGAGACAAATTTTTTCACTTTCACTTATACTCATACTTATACTTATAATTTGGAGTGTGCGATATGATTATCGGAATAGGGACTGATATTATTGAAATAGACAGAATTAAAAAAGCAGTGGATAACGATAAACATTCTTTTATCCAGCGTGTTTTTTCAGAGAGAGAGACGGCATATTTCGAAAAAAATCAATGGGGACCGGAAACCATTGCCGGAAGTTTTGCAGCCAAAGAAGCGGTTATGAAAGCGCTTGGAACAGGACTTAGAGGTTTTAAATTCAAGGATATTGAAGTGCTTAGAGATAAGTTGGGCAAGCCGGTTGTTAAATTATCTAATAATGCAAATAGAATTGCGAAGGATAAGAACATCAAAGCAATACATTTATCCATATCTCACTGCAGAGAATATGCATTAGCTTATGCAACAGCGGAAAATTAAATGTTTAAACCATAATTCTTAACTCTTAACTATGTATGAACGGAGTGAATACATTTATGATGGTGGTAACAGGGAAACAAATGAAAGAAATTGATCGGATGGCCATTGAGGATTATAAAATCCCGGGGTTGAAATTGATGGAGACGGCAGGTACTCTCGTTTATAATGAAATAATGAAATCCTTGGGGGAAGAATCAAAATCGGTATGTGTAATTTGTGGTTCTGGAAATAACGGAGGAGACGGCTATGTCATTGCGCGTAAATTAGTCAATCGTTTCATTCCCATAAAAGTGTATTCTACTGTTTCCTTGGAAAAGCTTTCCGGAGATGCCGGAGTAAATTATGAAAGGTTATTGGAATTAGGGGTGCGACCTATTGTGCTGGATAGCAGCAATAAAATTGAGTCATTTAAAAATGATATAAAAAACTCTGAAGTAATTGTTGATGCCATATTAGGAACAGGGATTACCAGAAATGTGGATGATAATATAAATAATGTATTTGACATTATCAACGAAAGCGGCAATAAAGTCATATCTGTCGACATCCCTTCGGGCATAGGGGCTGATGACGGTATTGTGTATGGTGCTGCTGTCAAGGCTTCGAAAACTATCTCTTTTCAATTACCCAAAATTGGCAGTATTTTATTTCCCGGAGCAGAATATACAGGAGAGCTTTTAATAAAAGATATAGGAATTCCCGAAGAGGCGATTCGGAATAGTAATTCTAAAACATATTTGATAGACGAAGATATGGTAAAAAAAATAATTAAGCCCAAAAAGAAAGATTCCCACAAAGGAGATAATGGGAAACTGCTTTTGATAGCAGGATCGGAAGGCATGGCAGGCGCATCTGTTTTTGCAGGAAAAGCTTCTTTGAAAAGTGGTATAGGTCTATTAAAAATGGCTATTCCAAAAAAGATTAATGATATTGTTCAAATTACCGTGCCTGAGGCGGTGTGTCTGCCTTTGGGGGACTCTGCTACATGTAAATTGAACAAGAGATTTATGGGGAAAATTATGGATTATGCAAAAGAATGTACTGCAGTAGCAGTAGGTCCTGGAATAGGCAGAAGTCAAGATTTTTCCGATATGATAGGAAAAATGGCAAAAGAATTAAGGTTACCGCTTATTATCGATGCCGATGCAATAAATGCCATTGGAGATCGTGCAGACAAATTTTTCAGTGAGTCACACGGAGATAGAATCATAACACCTCACCCGGGTGAAATGTCACGCCTTACAGGCGTTTCAATTCGGGATATTAATTGTGACAGAGTTAATATTGCAAGAGAATATTCTACAAAATGGGGAATAATAGTTTTGTTGAAAGGCGCCAGGACAGTTGTAGCTTGTCCTGAGGGAGATGTATATATTAATGTCACTGGAAATCCCGGCATGGCTACAGGTGGAAGCGGGGATGTGCTGACAGGCATCGCATCTTCTTTGGTTGCACAAAATATCGAAGCCAAGGCGGCTGCAATTGCTTCCGTGTTTATTCATGGTAAAGCCGGTGATATAATGTCGGCACAAACTGGGGAACATGGACTTACAACATCGGATTTAATAAATGGTGTTGGAATTACGATTAAATCAATAATTGGCAGGTAATTGGCAATAATAGTAAGAAAGCCTTTATTGACACTAATCAGGTTTAATGTATATAATAGTAATATATATCATTTTATATATGACTAAAATAGAATATTGACGTTTAGACAAAATAAAGGTGTATAAATCTTGAGGAGTGTTTTTATGGCTGATTCCAGAAAAATATTGATTAATCTTCCCATTAATTTACTTGAAGAAGTAGATGATTTAGTGAAAGAAGAAAAACAAAACAGAAGTGAATTTATCCGAGAAGCTATGAAACTCTATTTACGAGAGAGAAAAAAAATTCGTATACGAGAAATGATGAAAAAGGGATATATGGAGATGGGTATGGTGAATTTGGAAATGTGCGAGGAAGGTTTGGAAGATGATAGAATGTTTCTTGAAAAATACGAAAAAATTTTAGCGGAGAGTGAGTGACTTGATAATTAAACGAGGTGATATTTTTTTTGCGGATTTGAGTCCGGTCATTGGCTCCGAACAAGGAGGATTAAGACCGGTTTTAGTCCTTCAGAATGATATAGGAAACAAATACAGTCCCACGGTAATCATTTCAGCTATCACTTCTCAGATAAATAAAGCCAAGCTTCCGACTCATGTAGAGATAGAGGCTTTAGGTCACGGACTAAATAAGGATTCGGTTGTATTACTGGAACAGATAAGAACGGTAGATAAACAACGTTTAAAAGAAAAAATCGGGCATGCTGATGATAAAATAATGAATAAAGTAAATGATGCTCTATCAGTGAGCTTTGGATTAATAGATTTTTGAGCAGAGTCTAATTCAGATGGAGATTATTTCCTCCATCTGAATTTAAGAATTACAAATACATAACTTGCTTAATGTTCGACTTCCAATTATATGCGAGAGATCTACAGAAAGTTGATTAGGTAAAATGGAGGATAAAAAATTGAAAAACATAGGAAAAATTGTATTAATAAGCATTACTTTGATGGTGTCAATCAGTGTAGTTGCTTTTGCCAACAGCTTAGTCCCGGGTTCTGAACAAGACCCTGTTGTTACACTTAGCTACGTTAAAGCCCAGATAGAAGAATTAAAAGCATATGTTGATAGTAAGACAATTGGGCCAGGAGGTCAGGGAGAGGCAGTAACAGCAGATACAATACCCACCTATGAAATAGTGAATCTGAAAAGTCGGCAGAAACTTATCGGGAAAGAAAGCACAGAAATTATACTTAGATCAGGAGAAGCAGAAGCTATTGATAACGGAGTAAACGGAATTTCGGATTTAACAGAAGGAAAAGACCTTTTGAGTGGAGATGTCGTAAATCTGAATCATTTGTTGATTGTTCCAAGAGATGACGGAAGAGGCATTAGAGCACTAACTGAAATATATCTAATGGTTAAAGGCGAGTACGAGATACAATAAATTAAATATATATAAAAAAGGAGAATTTCATCTGAAATTCTCCTTTTTTATTAATGGACTTAGATGTATATGGGTGTGAATTTTCACAGCTATTTAATTTAAGCTTTACTCCCTTATGAAATAACTTTACAATAGATATAGTATAAGTTCACGGAGGAAAAATAATGTTTAAATATAATAAAGTTTTTAATACATTTATTATTATTGGTTTAGTAGCTTCTATTCTTGTTACTGCAGGCCGAATGGATATTGAAAGAGAGAATAAGACCGTAGATGTGGTGTTGGATTATTTAGAACTGGAAAACTTGGCTCTGCAGAGTCAAAAGGGAGTATCTTATTGGTTGAATACATTCAAAGAAATGGGAATCAATAAAGTAGGTCTTTCAGAAGAAAGTTTGGATTCCTTGATAAATGAAGGAAAACCACTGAAGGCAGAATTAATGAGAGATGTTGTAAAAGATATGGAATGGAGAGAAAATATTCCTGAAAGCATTCAAAAAAAGGTAGACAACAATCCGATATTCGACGAAGATAATATTCTTGTTTCAACAAATTCTCTGGAATTATACAATTTTATAAAAGATGGTTTTCAAAAGCGATATGACGAAAGTAGATTTGTTGCTGACGAGAAGTTCGATAATTATTTTATTTACATATATAGTGGACCAAGAGATACGCTTTATTTACCAAAAATCAAATATGAAGATTCAACTCAGAAGGGATTCGTTGAAATCAGAGAGCCCATTTATTCAAAACTTATGTATTTGAGTTTGGGGCTTGATGAAAGGAAAGTATCGGAAATTCAGGAAGCCGGTATGTCTATTATTCCCAGAACAGTAGGATATGACGGGTGGAATGATGAAAAATTTGAAAAGGCGACGATTGATAGCTATAAGAGTTTAAATATGATTCCTGAATACTTGATTTTTGCAGGGTCCGAAATTGTTGGACAGGATTCAGGAAGTAAAAACCTAAAGAGGTATATCCAAGATAATAATATTAAGATTGCGATGATAGAGACTACCTTTCAACGGGAGAATATTGAGCAGGCAGGTTTATCTGAAATGGTGCAGGCTACCGGGTATAATACCGTAAGGGCTTTTACAACTTGGCCGTACATTCAAAACAGATTTCAATATTATAACTATCAAGGCTCCGAGGAAATAGAAAATACATTTTACAGGGCTATTACGGAAAGAAATATTCGTTTGATTTACTTCAAACCTTTTAAAGAGTATAAAGATAATTTTATATATATTACAGATAAGGAAGAATATGAAAGGATGTTTAAGAGCCTTGATAATCGAATAGCAGAACATGGAATATCAATGGGAAGCGCTTCGGTGATGCGACCCTACGAAGTTAATCAGATATTTAAAATTATTATTACCATTGGTACAGTTTCCGCAGGTATGATTCTTCTTTCAGGATTCATAAAATTGAAAGAGAAAATCAGAGTTCTTCTCTTTGCTTTTATTTCGGGGCTGGCTATCGCGGCGTATTTTGTAAGTAGTACATGGGCCGAAATTTTATCTGCTTTAGGAGCTTCTGTTGTATTTGCATCTCTTGCAGGATTGTATTTAATCAGAAAGGGTCAGACATATTTGTGTGATACAAAAGGGGATGAAAGGCTTTCAAAAATTATACAATTGGGGATAAAGGATTTGTTGATTGCTTCTTCTATTTCATTGGTCGGCGCGTTATTTACTTCATCGGTTATTTCGGATATCAATTTTTTATTGGAAATGAATATTTTTCGAGGTGTTAAAGCAGCTCAACTTATACCCCTTATGGTCTATGTATTTTTATATTTGGCTTACCTGGGACTTAAAACAGAACGCAGATTTGAAACATTTAATATCAATATAATCAAAGAAATTTTGTTGACAAATATAAAAGTATGGGTGACCTTAATAGGTTTGGTTGTATTAGCTGCCGGTTATATTTATATTGCTCGTACAGGTCATGAAACAGCAGTAGAGCCTTTGGCCATTGAAATGATTTTCAGAAACTTTCTGGAGGATCACCTAATAGCCAGACCGAGAAACAAAGAGTTTATTATTGCTTTTCCGGCAGTAATGCTGACGGTACACGCTTTAATAAGAAGAATGCAATGGGTTCCGTTTATTTTAGGTTTGGCCGCAGTTATTGGACAAACTTCCATTATCAATACATTCATGCATTTGAGGACACCAATGTATCTATCATTGACACGAACTGGTTATTCGCTCCTCTTTGGCATTGTCTTAGGGATCATATACGTCATTGCAGCTGAAGTCATAACAAAATTATATATTAAGATAAGAGGGGAACAACGCAATGCATAAAATAGTTATATCAGGTTATTATGGGTTTAATAATATCGGAGATGAATCCATTCTGAGAGCAGTAGTAGACAATCTTCGTGATAAGTTAGGACCTATTGAAATTACAGTGCTTTCATACAATCCCTTGTTGACAAAAGAAAAATTTGGAGTTAATTCTATTTATAGAATGAATGTAAAAAAAGTAATTCAAGCCATCAAAGGTTGTGATATATTAATCAGCGGAGGAGGCAGCTTGCTTCAGGATTCCACCAGCAAGAAAAGTATTGTTTATTATCTTGGAGTCATGTGGATTGCACAATTCTTTAAAAAGAAAGTATTTATTTATAGTCAGGGAATAGGTCCCATTGGAAGTAAAATTAACCGCATGCTTATAAGAAAAACATTAAATAAGATAAAATATATCGTAGTTAGGGATGAACAGTCAAAAGAGCTGCTTTGTGAAATAGGCGTTAATAGCGATCATATATTTGTAACGGCAGATCCGGTCATCAGAGTTAAAAAGGCAGATCCGGAGACAGGAAGCCGGATACTTGAAAAAGAAGGATTTGTCAAGGATTCCAATAGAATAACGGTAGGATTTGCTTTGAGAGGATTGAAGATTAAAGGTAATTTTATAGAAGAAATATGTAAAGCATCTCAGTCTATGCTGTCTGATTTCAATGCACAAATAGTATTTATTCCATTTCATTTTAAAGAGGATATGCCGGTCATTAATGAGATAAAAAAACAATTAGGCGACAAGGTTTTTTATGTAGAAAATAAATATTTGACTGAAGAAATGCTCAGTATCATCGGGAATATGGATATACTGATTGGTGTAAGATTACATTCACTTATTCATGCAGCTATCATGGATGTTCCGATGATTGCCATATCTTATGATCCCAAAATAAATTCTTTTATGCACTCTTTGAGTATGAAAGCTGTTTGCAGTATTTACGATTTCCAAAGTGAATTTCTTATAGAGGAATTCGAAGACGTATTGAAACATATGGATGGTATTCGTAAAAAAGTATACCGTCACATTCAAGAATTGATAAAGAAGTTAAATCAGAATGAGGAACTAATACAAGAACTATTAAACACGGGAGATAATAAATGACAGAAAAATTAAATGTGTTAGGTGCAAAAATTGACAGAGTTGTTTTATCGGAAGCGATGGATATTATAAAATGTTATCTTGGCGGAAGCCAATGCAAAATGATTGTGACACCAAATCCGGAAATAATAATGGCTGCTGTAAAAGATTCAGAATTAATGAATATAATCAATAATGCAGATTTGGTTGCCCCGGATGGAATCGGACTGGTGTACGCTTCTAAAGTAATGAAGCAGCCCTTAAGGGAAAGAGTAACAGGCATTGACTTGTTGGAAGATATACTGTCACAATTGAATCGCACCGGGCAATCCATTTACCTTCTTGGAAGCAAACCGGGAATTTCCGAGAGGGCGGCAGAAGAAATGATCAAGCAGTACCCTAATTTGAAAATAGCAGGCACTTATCACGGTTATTTTACCAAAGATGAAGAAACAGAAATTATTGAGCAAATAAACCGAGTTTCTCCTGATTGTTTATGTGTTGCACTGGGCTCACCTAAACAGGAACGATTTATTTATAAGTATAGAGGTTTATTAAAAACCAAAGTTGCTATAGGGGTGGGAGGCAGTCTTGATGTATGGGCGGGAGAACTAAAGAGGGCACCTGACTTTTATAGAAAGTTTGGTTTGGAATGGTTGTATAGATTAATTCAACAGCCAAGCCGGTATAAAAGGATGGCTGCTTTACCTGTATTTATGATAAAAATAATTTTAAAAAGGTAAGATGTAAAATGAAAAAACCCTTTTCTATATTCATGGAGTATATATTACTTACAATTGGAGCATTTCTAATGGCTGTTGGGCTGGTTATCTTTCTGGAACCGTATACCATTGCACCGGGAGGTGTAACGGGTATGGCAATTGTTATAAAAAAATTAACGGGCGTTCCCATTGATATTACCAACCTTGTCATAAATATTCCTTTATTTGTTGGAGGCCTGTTTCTTCTCGGAAAGAAATTCGGATTTAAAACAGCTTATGCGACTTTTATTCTTTCTGGATTTATAAGATTGATTTATACATTTTTTGAAATAAAAATACTTTATATTAATGACTTGTTGTTGGCAGCAATTTATGGCGGGGTTATAATGGGTGTTGGTATAGGATTAGTATTCAAAGCAGGTGGGACAACAGGGGGGACAGATTTAGCAGGTGCCATACTTCATAAATTTTTTCCACATATCAGTATTCCAAAACTTATGATGTTTCTGGACTTGCTGATTGTATTTGCATCCGGAATTGTGGAGAGAAATCTTGAAACTGCTCTTTATTCTATTATTGCCTTATACATATTGGTTAAAATTGCGGATTCAATTATAGAAGGATTGAATTATGCCAAAGAATTTATTATTATATCGGATAAGTATCAGGAAATTGGAGAAGCCATTATTAACAGAATGAAGCGAGGTGCAACCGTACTCAAGTCCCAAGGTCTGTATACCGGAAGCGATAAAAATGTTCTGCTTTGTATTGTCAGTCGTGCTGAAGTGGCGACATTAAAAAAATTAGTCCGGGAAATAGATGAAGAAGCATTTGTTACCGTTAATTCTGTCCATGAAGTAATGGGAGAAGGATTTACGAGAGAGTAAAATTTAGGCTTTAAGATAATATCTATCATTCATTCTTATTCATTATTTTTATCTATTATCTATAAAACATAAATAAAATATGGGAGGTATAGCATACATGGTTGTAAATTATCAGAATTTGAAATCAACAGCAAACAGCATAAGGCATGGCATACTTAAATCTGTCCATGCAGCCGGCTCAGGTCATCCGGGAGGATCGCTTTCAGCAGTAGAAATCCTTACGGTGCTCTACTTTTATAAAATGAATATAGATCCTCAGAATCCCCAAAAACCGGATCGCGACAGGTTTGTATTGTCAAAAGGTCATGCGGCTCCGGTTTTATATAGTACTCTTGCCGAAAGAGGCTATTTCGAAAAAGAAAAATTAGTAACCCTTAGGAAAGTAGGATCTATGCTTCAGGGTCATCCTGACATGAAGAGAGTGCCTGGTGTGGACATGTCCACCGGTTCTTTAGCTCAGGGCTTTTCAGCCGGCATTGGAATGGCTTTGGCAGGAAAACTGGACAAGAGTAGCAGAAGAATCTATACTCTTCTTGGAGACGGGGAACTTCAGGAAGGATTGATATGGGAAGCTGCCATGAGCGGAGCCCATTATAAATTAAATAATCTTACAGCAATTTTAGATTTTAATGGACTTCAGATTGACGGACCAAATGACAAGGTCATGAGTATTAAACCTGTTAATGAGAAGTGGAAAAGCTTTGGCTGGTATGTTATAGAAATTGACGGACACAGTTTTGAGGATATTATTGAAGCGCTTGATGAAGCGGAAACCGTTAATGACCGACCAACCATTATTATAGCAAAAACAATAAAGGGAAAAGGCGTATCTTATATGGAAAATAATCCGGACTGGCATGGAAAAGCACCGGATAATGAGCTAACGGAAAAAGCAATATTGGAATTAGGAGGTGCTGAAGATGTCAGATAAAATGGCTACAAGGCAAGCTTATGGGGAAGCCTTAATTGAACTGGGAAAGAAAAGGAATGATATTGTAGTATTAGATGCCGATCTTTCCAAATCTACTATGACAGTAGGTTTCTCGAAAGAATTCAGTGGCCGTTTTTTTAATATGGGAATTGCCGAGCAAAACCTGATGGGAACTGCAGCCGGTCTTGCGACTTCGGGGAAAACCGTTTTTGCAAGCTCCTTTGCAATGTTTGCTGCCGGAAGGGCATTTGAGATTGTAAGAAATGCCATCTGCTATCCTTCTCTAAATGTAAAAATATGTGCGACTCATGCAGGCATAACAGTAGGTGAAGATGGAGCAAGCCATCAAGCCATTGAAGATATTGCCCTTATGAGGGCGCTTCCTAATATGGTTCTTATAAATCCTTCAGATCCTGTATCGGCAAAAAAAGCAATATTCAAGGCGGCAGAATACAATGGACCTGTTTATGTCAGGCTTGGAAGAGTAAAAGTTCCATTTATTTATGAAAATAATTTAGAATTTGAGATAGGAAAAGGGATATGCCTTAAGGATGGCAGACAGGCGGCTGTTATTGCTACAGGCGTCATGGTGCATGAAGCTGTAAAGGCTGCCGAAGTCTTGGAAGCAGAGAATATTAATATCAGGGTTATTGATATGCATACAATTAAACCTGTTGATGAAGAAATTATTATTAAAGCAGCAAAGGAGACAGGTGCTGTTGTTACGGCTGAAGAGCATAACATTATAGGCGGATTGGGTTCCGCTGTTGCTGAAGTTGTTGTAAAACACCATCCGGTAAAAATGAAGATGGTTGGAATTCAGGATACATTCGGTGAGTCAGGAAAACCGGACGAACTGATGAAGGAATACCATATAACATCAGAAGACATAGTTAAAGCTGTTAAGGATATAATTAAATAAGAATATTCAAACTCATTCCCGAATAAAGATATAGTGATTGAACAACCTATAAAGGAGTGAGTAGATATTTGAAAATGCCTGCAATTAAAATTAAATTCCATCGCCCATCGAGAAGAACCGTAATTATTATAATGATTATGGTATTAGCGGTAGTTGCATCACTATTTATATATAACTTTTTCATTAAAGGTGATGATAACGTGGATTACAAAGTATTAGCAGAAGAAGAAGTTCCTGCTGAACTTGCAAATGAGATACTTCCGGAATATAAACAGTTGGAACGAGCACTGGCTTGCTGTTTCAATGACAAGATTTATGTTATTGTTACAAGAGGTGAAAAGCCGACAGGTGGATATGATATTGCAATTGACAATATGAAGCTGCTTCAGGAAGACGATGAGACCACTACATTGGTGGTTTATACAAAATTCACAGATCCACAGCCCGGAGAGATACTCACACAAGTAATTACATATCCATATGAAGTGGCAGAGACAGGGCTTAAAGAATTGCCTAATCAAATTGAAATGAAAGTACAGTATGATGAGTAGACAGGGAGGAAATCCCTGTTATTTTTTTTGTCCAAAATTAGTCGGTTTCAGTCTTATTTTTTCAATGACCGTTTATTAGAAAGTGACAAATTATTTAAGGTCCCGTTGATATAATTTCTCAAAGTGATGAAAGGCAGGGGGACCATAGTTGAAAAATGTAATAAAGTGGATTATCAATTTTATCATTCTGTTTTTAATTTTTGCGATAATAAGTTCCGTGTTCAGCATTGTGCAGGCAAAACTAAACCCGCAATCCATACCTTCCTTTTTAGGATTCAAACCTTTTGTAATACTCTCCGGCAGTATGCGTCCTTTCTTGGAAAAAGACGATATAATTTTGGTAAAGCATGTAAAGGCAGCAATGATTGAAACAGGAGATATAATAACCTTTCAGGCAGATGAAGAGATATTGGTTACACACAGAGTAGTAGATATTACTTGGGATGAGAATGGAAATATCAGATTTAAAACAAAAGGCGATGCCAACGGAAAAGAAGATCATCAACTGGTAAGAGAAGAACAACTTATTGGCAAATATTTTTTTAATATCCCTAAAGGAGGCTGTTTTGCCAAATTTACTCAGACTTACGGAGGCATCATTCTTTGCATATTCCTACCTGTTTCATTGCTGGTTCTAAAAAATTAAACTCTAATCTATTATCTTCCTTTCACAAATCCTTGACAAATGATCAATATTACTGTAAAATATTGTTAAAAATATTATAAAAAGGTAATTTTATGAGAGCTGCTGTTGTATGTGAAGATTCCAAAGTTTATGAAGATATTAAGAAGCTATTGCAATTAAAAACAGAAGAATGCGATCAGTATCTGAGTTATGTTGATTTTAAGCAATGCTGCACACTTTATTATGATTATTTAGTTTTGCATACCAATGCATTAAGTGAATTGAATACTGATAAGATAAAAGAGATAAAAAAGAATTGCACAAAGAAAGGCATTCGCTTAATGCTGTTCGACTCGGAAATAAATAGTAAAATTATTGAGGATACTGTCGAAGATCCAACTGAACAAGCTGCAGATTCGTCTCCCGATACGGTAGAACTCAGACCAGATTATTGTAATAACAACATATCCGCACCGGAAAAAATAGAAGTAATAAAAACTGTTTATTCCAACGTACCTCAAATGAATATATGTATTGCGGGGCTATCGAGAAAAGCAGGCAGCACATTTATCTCATTGAACCTTGCAAAAGCTCTTGCAGAGCATAATTTTTTAGTTGCCGTTATAGAACCCCCTTTCGGAAGACCATATATATTTGACTATATAGGCTTTCATCAAAGATTTCAGTGCGACATGTCGGAAATAAATGACTACCTGTTTATAGGGGATGTTTTTGAAAACGATCATCATAAAATAAAAAAGGAAATGATACAGGATGATATTCTATGGCTTATTATGAACCCCGTTCATGATATTGTCTATGAGCTTGATGATAATACTATGGGGAAAATACTTCAAGCATCTAAAAGATCTTCTGTTAATATTGTTGACATCGGAAATCATTTAAATATTCCACTATTAAGAAACTATCTGGATTATTTTGACAGAATTCTGATTATTGTGGATCCTCTGCCGCCGGAAATTTTGCAAAATGAAGATATGCTAACATTTATACAAAAATTAAAATCAGCCCGATATCCTGTTGATTTTATCATCAATAAATACAGCAGAGAAATTAATTTGAAAGAATTAATAAATTATTTAGGATTTGCACCTTTAATGCGAATGCCGTATATTGACAGCGGTCTGATTTATAAAGCCGTATATCGGTGCAAGACGCCATATGCTTTGCGAGGCACCAAAGTACAACTGAAAAAAGAAATGGATTTACTGATTAAAAAAATAATTCCTGCCGGATTAATAAAAGAAAGAAGAATTAAACAGAAAAAGTTGTCCGGTAAGGCTAATAAATAGAAGGTGGTTATTTGCGGGGAGTGCCATTAAACAGGATTAAGGGCGTTTTAGGAGTGTTGCTGATAATTTCAGCGGTAGGTATCATTATTTATTGGGAGAATTATGGTCGTGAAGAATTACTTTATAAGGAGGTTATAATTGCAAAAGAAGATATTTTTAAAAATGACATAATTACAGGAAAGAATATTACCCTTGCTAAAGTTGAGAATAACATGATTACGGAAAATACGGCTTTAGAAAGGGAAAAAGTCTTAAAAAAAGAATCAAAGCAATTCATTCCTAAGAACAGTATCATTGATTTAAGATATCTTGGAGAGCCGGAACTGCAGATTCATGTAAATGAATACATAATGAAGATTCCCGATGCATGGATTCACGAATACCCTGATTCATTAAGAAGAGGAGATCGCATTTTTTTATATCCTATTTTGCTTCCTTCGGATCAGATTCCGGAAGAGGAAGAGGTTATAAAAAAAATTCCGATAGCTGAAATGGTAGTAGCGTATGTAAAAGACTCAGGGAACAGAGAAGTTGTGAATGCTGATAAAGAGAAGTTAGAAAGGCTTGACGGAACCTCAAGGATTGATTCTATTGAGGTGATAGCCAACTTGGATTTAATCAAAGACATATTTCAATTTTATAAAAATGGCTATAAATTTATCATTTTATATCGATAGTGATACGGAGTGATTTCAGAATCTGCTATTTTAGTTTCAACTTGAGTTATAAAAGGGGTATGAAGATAGATGAAATTAGGTTTGATAACTGACATGAAGGATACTTTTCTATTTGGTGATGATGAAAGGTTAAAGAGAATATATACTTATAACTCTTTAGAAGACATTGAAAATACTATGGACATTTTGATTGCAGATGAAAATCATGTAACCATAGAATCATTGATAAAACATATTGAGAAGAATCCCCGGATGAGCACAATCAAGTATATTTATATTCTATTAAAAGAAAGTTCGGAAGTAAAAAGTGTATTATTGAAAAATAAAGGAGTTGAAGTGATTCCTCCCGGATTGTCGAGGGAGCAGGTGGCATCCAAGGTTAAAAAAATACTGTATGGTGAAGGTCACGAAAAAAGAAATAATTCTATTATATTTTTTGGAGCAGACAGTAAAGTAGGAACCAGCATGATTGCCCATTCAGTTGCTGAAAAACTTTCCGAAAACAGAGATATTAAGGTGCTGCTTGCTTTTCTTGACGGCAGCCCCGGGTTGGATTACACAAGGAAGTGTGAGCATGAGCAGTCTATTGATACTGTAAGGGCGAAAATCATAAATCATATATTAAGCAATAATGAACTTATGGGCACTTGTCTTAGAAGAGACGGATTATATATTTTGCCGGGAACTCAATCCATTGTATACAGAAGGTATTATCATCCCGAACATATCGAAGCATTAATGGAACAATTGGCAGAAGCTTTTGATGTGGTCATCGTGGACGGTGGTTCAAATATCGAACTCGGAATGACCGTTGGAGCATTGAACAGTACTAATCATAAATTTTTAGTATGCACACAGCAGAGGACTTGCTTAAGGCACTTCAAACAAATACAGTCTCAGGTATTATCTAAATTGGAAATTAATGATTTTTGCCTGATTATTAATAAATATTTTTCAAATGGACAATTGCCGGATCGATTTCAACTTACCGAGGAGTATGGGGCACCTCATATTTGCTCAGTCCCGTATTCTGAATTCAGCCTGCAGGCAGAAATTGAGGGACGTACCATTCACAAATTTCACGATCCAGGTTATAAAGAAGCTATCAATCAGATTACATCTATTATTGGTGAATCATTGGGAGTCGAGGTAAAAACAAAAAAAGAAATCTCTTCACTTTTCGACAAAGTATTTAAATACAGAAAGGAAAATGTTGGGTGAAAGGGCTGAGAGAAAAAGAATTTGTAATAGAAGCATACTTAAATGATAAAACTGAAGAAACAACCGTATTACCGACTGATAACCCAAAAACAGGACAAAAGCAATTTGAAGAAATTTGTCATCAAGTAAAAGCCTATTTTGAGAATGAGTGGCAAATGGCAAATGCAAATTATGAAAAAATACTTTCAGAGCATAAGAGAGCGATTATTGGACACGAAAAAGAAGTAGCATACTTCAAAGATAAAATAAGAGAATACCTCAGAGCAAATCATATGCTAAACAAATGGAAGCCGGAATGGTATTCAGATATGATTGATGGTGTTTATCATGAGCTTTGGGGATTATCAGGCTTAGCTCAATGGTTTACCGATGCATTTAAAGGCAGCAGTTCCGCAAAAGTTATCGGAGATAAAATATTTTTTATGGTAGACGGAAAGACGCTATTGATGCCCCAGCGTATCAATGCCAACAGACGGAAGCAGCTAATTAAAGCTTTACTCTTAAATACACCTCAGAAGCGTTTAGGCGATAACTACCATGAAGTTTATATGTTGGATGGAAGCCGTATAACAATATTTTCAGAAGATTTGGTGAAACCGGAACAGGAAGTATTGGTTTTCCGGAAGTTTTTTGTAAAAGAATTTACTTTTGAAAAACAATCAAGTCTGGGGACGATACCCAAAGAAGCCATTCCATTGTTTAAAAGTATGATTGGTATAGGTTATAATGTAGCTTTTTGCGGAGCGGTCCGGACTGCAAAGACTACTTTTTTATCTACCTGGCAGAGCTATGAAAACCCGTCTCTTGAAGGAGTTATTGTGGAAACCGACCCTGAGATCCCATTGCATCATTTAATGCCCATGGCACCCGTTGTTCAGTTGGTGGCAGACGGAGAAGTGCTGGGTAGCCTGACAAAGAGTATTCTACGTTCTGATGCTGACTATATTATTATGGCAGAAGCCAGAGACGGAATAGCGCTAAATATCGCAGTTAAGGCAGCTAATAAAGGAACCAGACGAGTTAAGATTACCTTTCATACTACAGATATACTGGATTTTTGCTACGATGTGGCAGATGAAATTATTCGCGTCTATGGCGGATCTCTTTACAGTACCATGTTGAAGGTAGCCAGAAGCTTTCAGTATATTTTTCAGTTTATTCAACTGCAAGACAAATCACAAAAACGCTTAAAAGCTATTTATAATATAAGACACGAAGCCTCAAAAATAACAATTCATCAGATTTGTAAGTACGATATGAAGACGGATTCGTGGAAATGGAAATATGATATTGGGGAGAGAGCGAAAATCATTGGAGAAGAAGAAAATCCGGAAATGTTTCAGGTGTTCTGTAAAGAGTTAAGGTGTTTAAGTGAAAACTTTCCTTTGACAGAAATAACGGAGTTCAGTCCATATGACCATATCAAGGAGTAGTGAGATAATGAATTGGATGTTAATAACCGAATTCTTTAATAGCGCTTGTTATATTTTCATTATTTTAGGAGTCTGGATGATTTTCTCTACTTCTATTATATCCTTGTTGAGAAAAAATCGATTTACAAGATTCAGAATCGGTAAAAAGCAGATAGGTGGAGGTAAACTATTAAGGCATCTTTCTCTACTGATAACACTGACATCACAAGGAAAAAGTTTTTCTGTCAGTGGTTTTATGATTCTGTCAATGAGTATTTTTTTTGCAATTTTCATTTTGCTAATA
>CAZKKX010000036.1:0-18839 GCA_964553505.1 uncultured Eubacteriales bacterium
CTACTTTAATCATATCTGTTTCTCCTATTCGTTGAGACTTTAAAAATACTATAACAAAAAAACAAAAAAAATCAACATATGGATTGCATAAATATAAAAAAAAATGTATAATTATTTAAGCATGACTAAACTAAAGGAGATAATTAATGGAGAAAGTAGAGATTTTAATAGAAGCGCTTCCGTATATCAAAAAATTTTACGGAAAAACTTTTATTATAAAATATGGCGGCAGCATTATGAATCATATAGAAGCTAAGAAAGCATTTTTTCAAGATATTGTTCTACTGAAGCTTGTTGGAATTAATGTTATCATCATTCACGGAGGAGGCCCCGGTATTTCGAATATGTTAAAGAAGCTTAGTATTACTTCTGAGTTTATTAATGGGCTCAGAGTTACCGATCAAAAAACAATGGAAGTCGTCGAAATGGTGCTGTCGGGGAAAGTTAATAAAGAAATTGCCGGAGAATTATGTAACCATGGAATAAGTGCTTTAGGCATTAGTGGAAGAGACAGCAATTTAATTAGGGCAAAGAAAATTTTTGCTTCAAAAGAAGATGAGAAAATAGATATCGGATGTGTTGGTGAGGTTGAGAGCATAAACAAGGAATTGATCGTTGATTTATTGGAAAAAGGGCACGTGCCTGTTATATCGCCAGTGGGATCAGATTATGCAGGAAATATATACAATGTAAATGCTGATTATGCTGCTGCCGCAATTAGTTCTTCTTTAAGTGCCGAGAAGTTGATACTTCTTTCAGATGTTGAAGGTCTTTATATGGATATCGATAACCCGAAAACATTCATATCACAGGCAACATCGGTGGAGATACAGAAATATTTATATGAAGGAGTTATAAGCGGCGGTATGATACCTAAAATGCAATGTTGTATCAAGGCCATTCAAAACGGGACAAAGGATGTTCATGTAATTGATGGCAGAAAACCGCACAGCTTGTTACTGGAAATTTTTACAGACGATGGCAGTGGGACTATGATAAGAGGAATTTAAGACATATTAAGATTTAGGATTTTAAATTTAGAATTAAGAAGGATTTTTATAACAATAATAAATTTGAAATAAATTGTCATTGCGAATATCCGGAGGATGTGTGGCAATCTCGGACTTCAAGCTTGTGCGGAGCAGCACAATACAGCAAGGAAAGGATGTCAAAAATGGATGGAATAATATATCTTGAAGATGGAACTATTATATGGGGTAAAGGGTTCGGATTTAAGGGAACTACAACAGGTGAAATTGTTTTTAACACTTCCATGACAGGGTACCAAGAAATATTAACTGACCCTTCTTATGCAGGGCAGATTATTAATATGACTTACCCTCTGATTGGAAATTACGGAATCAATGATGAGGAGATGGAGTCTCAAAAGATCCATGCAAAGGGTCTAATTGTAAAAAGTATATCTCATACGCCTTCAAATTATAAGAGTACCAATAATCTGAATCAATGGTTAAATTACATGCAGATTCCCGGTATTTATGATGTTGATACCAGAAGTATTACCCGTAAAGTACGCAGAGAAGGTACCATGAAATGTGTTATTTCCAATGAGGGGGTTGACCCGGATAGAATAAGGCAGATCTGTAAAGAAAAAAACATAGAGCAGAATTTAATGAAAAGTATTGGGACTCAGGAAATTCGGCATATTGAAGGGACATCTTTAAAAGTAGCTGTTTGGGATTTTGGAATTAAAAATAGTATTATAGAGAGCCTCAAAAAAAGAAACTGCGATATATATATTTTTCCTTATGGTTCTAAGGCGCAGGATATAAAGAGTATAGATCCTCACGGTATACTGCTTTCAAATGGACCCGGAGATCCTAAGGAATGCTTCGAGGCAATTGGAGAAATTCAAAAGTTGATTCGGGATATACCTACTTTTGGAATTTGTTTAGGCCACCAGGTTTTAGCATTAGCAGTTGGCGGAGACACCTATAAATTGAAATATGGGCATAGAGGCGGCAATCATGGTGTATTTGACAGAAATTCGGGAAAAGCTTATATTACATCTCAAAATCATGGATATGCGGTAAAATCAGATAGCATTATCTTGAAAGGAATGGATGTGACCCATATCAATCTAAATGATGGTACTGTGGAAGGGATGAAGCACAACAATCTGCCTTTTTTTTCTGTTCAGTTTCACCCTGAAGCTTCACCGGGACCCCATGACACGGAATACCTTTTTGATGATTTTATAAAACTAATGAAAAAGAATAAAATGTAATACCTAATAGTAGTATTGCAAGATCTTATATCTTAGATCACAGATCAAAATTTTGACATGAGGTGGAAAAATGCCAAAAGATTATTTGTTAGAGAAAGTATTGATAATAGGTTCAGGACCTATTATTATAGGGCAGGCGGCAGAATTTGATTATTCAGGAACTCAAGCATGCAAAGCCATAAGAGAAGAAGGGATTAAAACCGTTTTGGTAAATAGCAATCCTGCTACCATTATGACAGACAGAGACATTGCTGACCGGGTTTATATAGAGCCTCTTACGGAGGAGGTATTAGAAGAAATCATTAAGAAGGAAAGACCGGATGGTGTTTTAGCAGGCTTTGGAGGTCAGACCGGATTGAATCTGTCAATTAAGATGGATGAGAAAGGTGTGTTATCCCAGTATAATACAAAGCTTATTGGGATTAATAAAGAAAGCATAAAAAAGGCAGAGGACAGAGAAGAGTTCAAAAAGCTCATGCTTGAAATAGATGAGCCTGTACCGGCCAGTATTATTGCTACTAATTATGAACAGTGCAAAGTTTTTACTGAAGAAATAGGTTATCCTGTTATTGTGCGACCGGCATATACGTTAGGAGGAACAGGCGGAGGTATTGCAAATAATGAAGCGGAATTAAAGGATATATGCAAAAAAGGCATTGAAAACAGTGCCATAGGACAGATACTGTTGGAACAATCTGTTGTAGGTTGGAAAGAAATTGAATATGAAGTGATGCGAGATTCAAAGGACAATTGTATTATTGTCTGTAATATGGAAAACTTTGACCCTGCGGGAATTCATACGGGGGACAGCATTGTTGTAGCACCTTCTCAAACTTTACGGGATTCCGAATATCAGATGTTAAGAGATGCTTCTTTAAAGATAATCAGAAGTTTAAAGATTGAAGGAGGATGCAACATACAATTTGCTTTAGACCCTGAGAGCAGCGAATATATTGTAATCGAAGTAAATCCGCGTGTAAGCCGATCTTCTGCTTTAGCATCCAAAGCAGCAGGTTATCCTATTGCTAAAATAGCTGCTAAAATAGCATTGGGATATACACTGGATGAATTAAAAAATTATGTAACAAAAAATTCCAGTGCTTGCTTCGAACCGGCTTTGGATTATTGTGTTGTTAAATTTCCTAAATGGCCTTTTGATAAGTTTAGAACGGCTTCAAAAAAATTGGGAACCCAAATGAAAGCAACCGGAGAGGTTATGGCGATCAGCAGAACTTTTGAGAGTGCTCTTTTAAAAGCGCTTACTTCCCTTGAAATTAAATACAACGGTCTTCGCATTCAATATATTAAGGAAATGAAGGATGCTCAATTAATAGATAAAATGAAGTACGCAGATGATGAAAGGATTTTTGCATTAGCTGAGGCTGTTCGCAGAGGATATGAAATAGAGATCCTCAACCAAATTACAGGAATTGACCCCTGGTTTCTGAATAGCATCAAAAACATTGTTTCAATGGAAAAGAAGCTTAAATGTGAAGAAGTAGATGTAGAATTGCTATATGAAGCGGAAGCTATGGGTTTTACAGATAGTGAAATTTTGGACTTATCGGGACTTCCTCGAGAGGCATTACAGGACATGAGAATTTATCACGATATTTTTCCGGTATACAAGATGGTAGATACCTGCGGGGGCGAGTTTGAAGCGGCTACTCCTTATTATTATTCATGTTTTGATGATGAAGATGAATGTAAAGTATCTGAAAAAAGAAAAATACTTGTAGTTGGTTCCGGACCGATCCGAATAGGGCAAGGGATTGAGTTTGATTATTGTTGCGTCCATGGTGTATGGGCAATAAGGGAATCAGGTTATGAAGCCATAATCATTAATAACAACCCTGAAACGGTCAGTACCGATTTTGACACTTCAGATAAATTGTATTTTGAAGCTCTTCATATAGACGATATTATGAATGTTCTAAAGAGAGAAAAGCCGGAAGGTGTTATTCTGCAGTTTGGCGGGCAAACTTCCCTTAATCTGGCTAAAAAACTATATGAAAGAAGCATAAAAATCTTAGGAACACCTTTTAAATATATTGACTTTGCCGAAGACCGTGAAAAATTCGGAGAATTTTTGAATGAACTAAACATTCCTACACCAGAAGGATATGCCGTCACAAATTTAGAAGAGGCTTATAATATTCTTGATAAATTAGGTTTTCCTGTCGTCGTAAGACCCTCATATGTTATCGGGGGCAGGGCAATGCAAATTATTTATGACAAGGAAACGCTGAACACCTATTTACAGGAAGCTGTTGAACTATCCGATGAATATCCTGTCATTATTGATAAGTATATACAAGGCATAGAAGTTGAAGTGGATGCTATTGCAGACGGTGAGAATGTATTGATACCGGGAATTATGGAACATATTGAAAAAACAGGAGTACATTCGGGAGACAGTATTTCGGTGTATCCTCATTTTACGTTGGACTCTGATACGGTTGATAAGCTTGTGACATATACTCAAAGAATCGTAAAAAATCTTAAAATCGTGGGACTTATTAACATTCAGTATGCTTTTGACGGCGAAAAAATATATGTTATCGAAGTAAATCCCAGAGCTTCCCGCACTGTCCCCATTTTAAGCAAAGTCACAGGAGTACCTATGGTTAAGCTGGCGGTTGAAGCTATGCTCGGTAAAAACATAAAGGATATGGGCTATGGAACAGAACTATTAAAGAGAAAAAACCTTTATGCGGTAAAAGTGCCTGTTTTTTCAGGAGAAAAGTTAACAGATGTGGATATTTCACTTGGACCGGAAATGAAATCTACAGGAGAAGTACTTGGTGTAGATACAGTTTTGGAAAATGCAATTTTTAAGGGATTCCTGGCAACAGGCATGAAGATTCCCACAGAAGGCGGTATTTATGTTTCGTTGAAAGATTTTGACAAAACAGACTATGCTGTCGGTATTCTGCAAAAATATGTAGAAATGGGATTCAAAATATTCAGCTCTAAAGGCACAAGTGCATTTTTAACACAGAATAAAATACCTAACAATGAAAATAAAGCTTCGGACATAGAGTTGTCTATTTATAATTCGCAGGTAGTTATGGTTATAAATACACCTACAAGAGGAGGAAATGCCGGTAAAGATGCTTTTAGAATAAGGCGTAGAGCTTTGGAAAATCGTTTACCTGTACTGACATCTCTTGAAACGGCAAATGCTTTTGCCACAGCGGTACAATTAAAAAGGGAGAAAAAAGATATTCTATATAATACAATAGATGAATATGTGAATGGTTGATATTATTAAATATCTTCAAATGTTGTATTATTTTTAAAAAACCTTAGACAAATTCCCCTAAATAAATGTATAATATCTTATTAAGAGACAAGATTTAACTTAGGAAAACAGGGTGATGTTATGCGATTTGTACCTTCTGTGTGTTTACAGGAAGGAATGATTATTGGCAAAGATTTATATGGCTTAGACGGCATTCTTTTGCTAAAAGAAGGACAGCGAATAACCGAAATGAATATCAATAGGATTCAAAGCTTAGGCTTTCAGGGTATATATATAGTAGACAAAATATCAGAAGATATAAATATCCAGAATATTATTGATGATACTCTTAGACAAAGGGCAATCGGTGCGGTAAAGCATATTTTTAACAGCTTGGAAAATAAGGAAGAAAAAAAAGCTGAAATAAACTTATTAAATGCAAAGAATTTTATCGAAGATATTGTTGATGAAATCATCAATAAAAAGCATTTAATCATTAATATGGTAGATTTGAAATATTTTGATGATTATACCTATTATCATTGTGTAAATGTAGCTGTGTTATCTATTGTTGTCGGATTCACTTTGGGATTAAGCAGAGAAGACTTGTGGAAATTAGGGTTAGGCGCAATGATCCATGATATTGGTAAAGTATTTATCCCTAAAGATATTTTGAATAAGAGAGGTTCTTTAACAGAAGAAGAAATAGCTATTGTTCAAGGGCATTCCGAGAAAGGATACGACTATCTGAGAGAGAAATGGGAAATTCCTATTAAATCATATATCGCTGTTTTGTTTCATCACGAAAGATACAATGGAACCGGTTATCCAAGGGGAAGAGAAAAAGAGAACATACAGCTTTTCAGCAGGGTTATTGCCATAGCGGATGTTTATGATGCTTTAATATCGGATCGGCCATACAGAAAGGCAGTTTTGCCATCAGATGCAATAGAATATATTATGGGTGCTTCAGGACTATTTTTTGATCCTGAGCTTGTGAGAATTTTTGTTCGAAAAGTAGCACCATATCCATTGGGGAGCTGTGTCAAGCTTAGTAATGGGGAAACTGGTATAGTTGTCGGCAATTATGAAGATGCATGTCTTCGACCAAAATTAAGGCTTTTACATAAAGAAAAAGAAGATATATACTTAGATTTGAAAAATGATCCCGAATCGTGGAATGTAACTATTGTCGAGAATGTTGTAGGCATTAAATAGGGCATATATATTAAAGGTGACAGATTATTTTTTAGTTATAGGTATATTTTTTTTCAAATATCGAATAATAATTCAATCGATAATGAAGTTAAATATTCTCGAAAGAACATTGGAGGATGACTAAAAATGACGAGAGACGGCGCATATATAAATCATAATGATTATGATCAACAACAAGGAATAAAAGATATTTCAGAGAAAATATATGAAGACACAAAGAAGAAAATGAGATCCGACAAGACAGAAAAAGATACTTTAGAAGATCCAATGATGGAAGCCATCAGAAAAGAGGAACACCCAATCAGAAAAAAGGTGACGAAAACCCTAACAGATAACAATGATTCTAAGTATTGAAATTTCTTCGAGAGATATTGAATATAAATGGAATCAGAATAAAAGGATTTGTTCGTATACGAGCAAATCCTAATTAGATTGGCGGAAATTTGCAAAAGCAAAATTTTCGACCGACAATAGTAAATCCTAAAAACCAAACCTATATTTCATAAAAATCACTTGCTGAGATCAATTCAATTTTTTTGCTTTGCATAATTTCTACTGCCTTTTGCGGATTATTTACTTTCATGATGATGGACGCTTTATTATCATGGGAATAACCATACATATAGGCGATATTTATTTCTTCTTCCGATAGATATTTAATTACTTTATTCAGTGCACCTGGGATATCCGGTGTGATAACGGCGATGACATCTGTTGTATGAACTGACAAATCATTCTTTTTAAGAACACGAACAGCTTTGTCCGGTTTATCTACGATCATTCTGAGAACGCCGTAATCAGCCGTCTCTGCAATGCTGAGAGCAGAAATATTGATTTGATTTTCCGAAAATATATCTGTAACCTCTGTTAATCTTCCGGATCTATTTTCAAGAAAAACAGACAATTGTGTGATAACCATAAAAACACCTCCGTAAATAATTGATCTTGCATCTTATTTTTTTCTTTTATCGATGATTCTCTGGGCCTTGCCTTCAGATCGCTGAATGGTTTTGGGTTCCACCAGCTTAATTTTTATACTGATGCCTAAAACACTTTCAACCGCATGTTTTATCATTCTTGATAGTTCTTCCAATTTTCCAATTTCATCCGAAAAATAATAGTCGTCTACTTCTACCCAGATTTCGAGGGTGTCCAATGCACCTTCACGATCAACAATTAAAAGATAATGCGGTTTTGTTTCGCCTATTTCCAGCAATACACTTTCTACTTGTGATGGAAAAACATTTACACCTCTTATAATCAGCATATCATCCGAACGCCCTGTACATTTTTCCATCCTGACGGCTGTTCGCCCGCATTCACATTTTGTGTCATCCAATTTCGTTAAATCTCGAGTTCTATACCTCAGAAGAGGGAGGGCTTCTTTTGTTATTGTAGTAAATACCAGCTCGCCAATACTACCTTCTACTGATGATTCAAGTGTTTCAGGATTGATAATTTCCGGAAAGAAATGATCCTCCCATATATGAAGACCGCATTGGTAATCACATTCATTTGCAACTCCCGGACCAATTATTTCGCTCAGACCATATATATCAAAAGCCCTAATGTTAAGGCTTTGTTCAATATTATGCCTCATTTCTTCTGTCCAAGGTTCCGCTCCGAATATGCCGGTTTTAAGGTTAAGTGTTTCCGGAGTAATACCTGATTCTTCCATAGCTTCTGAAAGATATAAGGCGTAAGAAGGTGTACATGCAATAACTGTGCTGCGAAAATCCTGCATGAGTTGCAGTTGTTTCTGAGTATTTCCGCCTGAAATAGGAATAACGGTAGCGCCAATTTTTTCAGCTCCATAATGCAGTCCCAAACCTCCTGTAAACAGACCATAGCCATAAGCGATCTGCACAATATCATTTCTTGAAGCTCCTGAGCTATAGAGAGATCTTGCAACAACCTCCGAAAAAGTATAAATATCTTTTCTTGAATACCCAACAACAGTTGGTTTTCCGGTGGTGCCTGAAGATGCGTGGACTCGAACAACTTCGCTTCTGGGGACAGCAAATAGACCAAAAGGGTAATTATCCCTCAGATCTTGCTTGGTTGTAAAAGGAAGTTTTACAATATCATCAATTCCTTTTATGTCTCCGGGTTCTAAACCCATTGTCTGCATTTTTTTTCTGTAAAACGGGACACTATGATAAACCCTGTCTACAGTATCGCAAAGCTTTTTACCTTGCACTTGACGCATCTTTTCTCGATCCATGCATTCATAATATTCGTTCCAAATCAAAACTATTCATCCTTTCCTTTGATAGGTTCACATGATTATTAAGTGAGTCATACTATGAGAATATAAAATAATATATTCATTATCCTTGAGGAGGTCTGTAAAATGTCCAATTATGGAGGAGTACGCGGTATAGATGACAGCTTGTTATTTTTCTTTTTGCTGCTTGTAGTGCTTTTTTGTCAATGTCCGTATTTTAATAGATTATATAGATACTAATAAAGCATTGAACAAAAGGAATAAAGCATATGTGCACAGCCTCTGAAAACAATTCTCACAGTTGTTTTACTTTTAAGGATACCTTTCTCAAAGGTATCCTTAAAGATGCTTACTTAGAAAGCAATTATTCGAATAAAAAAAACCTCTCCCTGTAAGGGACGAGGCACTTGCTCCGCGTTACCACCCTGATTGGCGTAAACCCACTCAAAGGATACAAATATATCCATTTCCTATAACGGGAAAACCCGTTTCTGCCTACTTAAATTTCAACAGAACAATTCCAGAGGGAACTTCATATTAATTTCCGGCACCGCTTTTCCAGCAACAAGCGATTCTCTGTAAGCCCCGATATTAATACTACTCTTCTCTATCATCATTTTTAGTCATATTTTAGATAAGTATAATGGTATATTTAGCATTTGTCAATAATTTTCCATTTTTATCGTACCATTACTTAATTTAATTATTATATTTGATACTAAACTGACAGATCTATAAACAGATATTTATTATCTTATTCTTCTTCAAGAGATTCAATATCGGCAGGGATATTATTTTCTTGATCAGACTGAGGAGATTCCGATTTGATTTTTTTATACATATCCCTTAGATCATCCTCATACTCTTCTCTCAGTTTTCTCATACGCTCATGCCTTTTTATGGACGCAGAATGATTAATAATAATACCGCAAGTCATTGCAGTGAAAGGTATCGCTAAAACAAGACCGATACTACCGGCAATAGAACGAACGATTTCCGTAGCGATTAAATCCATATTAAGTATTTCAACCAAGGGGTAGTCATAGGCGATAAAGACAAGCATGAGAGGAATAGATGTTCCGGTATATGCCAATACAAGCGTATTCGTCATGGTTCCCATAACATCTCTTCCGATGTTAATACCGGCAGAAATAAGATTTCTGGTTGAAATATTAGGCTCAATTTCTCTTATTTCATGCATTGAGGAAGCAATTGACATTGCAATATCCATGACAGCACCAAGAGTCCCGATGATAATACCTGCGAAAAGAATTCCTCTGTAGTCAAATGATATATTCTGAGGGACATACATAAGCATATTAGCTTCTTGACTTGATAAACCTGTTAAATTAGCAAGAGAGCCGATTACGTAAGCCAGAACACCTGCAATAATGACACCGGAAGCTGTTCCGATAATAGCAGAAACAGATTTAATATTAATACCGGCAATAATGAAAAGTGTTAAAGTCGTTATAATAACAGCGCCAAATACAGATGAAAGAATGGGGCTGTAGCCTCTTAAAATCATAGGAAGTATCATGAATATAATGATTGTAATAGAAAGTGCCAGTGAAAAAACAGCTTTAACTCCTTTAAATCCCCCGATAAAAATCAAAAGAAAAATGAATATAAGAACCATATAAAGTTCATATCTATCTCTTTCAAATCCTGAAATATAAATATTGGGTTCATTGTTTCCGATGGCATTTTCGACTGCAACTGTAATACGATCTCCTTTTTCAAGAAGGATATCATAATAAACATGATTGCTAAGGTTGTTTTCTACTGTTAGAACCTGACCTTTGTGTTCTCCGGAAAGAATTTGTATCTCAACGATTTGTTTTAAGTTCTGGTGTGCTTGAGTATTGTTATAATCTTCTTTGGAAACATCTGAAATAATATTAACAACTTTAGCTTTTTCTGTTACAAAGTTGTTTTCCAGAGATGAGGAATCTGTTTCATTTGCCGCATAAACGATGGATGAAAGGGTATAGGTTAGAATAATTAATAATACTACTATTTTTTTCAATATTATCACCTTACATAACTCAAACTTCAATAAATATGATACTAAAACTTATGCAAGATGTCTAACAATTTTTTGAAAACAATCGCAATCTTTGTCTCATTCTGTTACAATTATGTTGTAGGGACAGTCCTTGTTGCTGTCCGCAGAGTTGTAGGATTAGCCTTTTCGGCTATCCCCACTGATATCCGGAGGGCTGCATGAACGGTAAAGGAATTCTTTTCATATTAATGATGATAACAGTCACTTTGTCGTCCTTGGCAGGAGGAAAAATGAAAGAAGACAGGGTTGAAGCAGTGAGTGCAACTGAAAATCTTGAAATTCCCTCGAGTTCTGCGACTGACTTTGTTCAGGAAAAGAATATTGAACAAAGATTTCAAGAAGAACAAAAAAGTTTTAGGGAAGTTTTTCATTTTGAAGCATTAACCGAAGAAATAAAAGAGAGGATAACGGGAGTTTCATGGGATGAGCAAGCCCCATATTCTATTGATGATTTGGCGTATATTACTGTTACTTTTTATGGGTTTGACGATAAGCCGCAGTTAGGAAGGCTCATTATGCACAAACAGCTTGCTCCTGAGATTCTTGAAATATTCAAAGAACTATATGAAAAAAAGTTTCCCATAGAAAAAATAAAACTTATAGACGAGTATGATGCTGTAGATGAAGCTTCTATGAGTGACAATAATTCATCGGGATTATGTGTCCGGGTTGTGACCAATAGACCTGATGAGCTATCCAAACACTCTTTTGGTGTTGCAATTGATATTAACCCGATTCAAAACCCGTATGTTTACCAAGACAAGGTTCTGCCGCAGAGCGGAGAAGAATTTTTGGACAGAAGTAATGTAAGAAAAGGAATGATTGTTGAAGGAGATGATTGTTATCGGGCTTTTATTGACAGAGGATGGACATGGGGAGGCAATTGGGTATCATTAAAAGATTATCAACATTTTGAAAAGGATATAGAAATTTCTATAACAGGTAATATACCTGATATTTCAGACCGAATTGCATTAAGACATCTGAAAAATGCTTTTGAAATGGCAAATAAGATTATCAGACCATGCAGTGAAGAAATACTTGAAAATAACAACAAGCTTTATGCAAAATATCCAAAGGAATTAAATTCAAAAGAGAAAATATTATCTAATTTAAGAGTTTTTTATACTTCCGAAATATCAGAAAAAATTTATGAGCAGGCCGATACGATAATTGTAGATAATATTCTCTATGGATATCAAGAAAATGTTTCTATGTGGAATGTTGAAATACTATCAATAAAACTTGAACAATGTGAGAATCCTCATATAAGAAAATATGCTGTCAAAATTCAGGGCGAGGAGGATAAAGCAATAATTGAAATGAAATACATTGGTAGTCAGGGTTGGCGAATCAATCATATACAAAGATAAAAGATGGGGGTGGAATTATTGAAAATTAAATTTTTAGGCGGTTCAAAAACGGTTACGGGCTCTTGCCATATGATTACAACTGAGAACAAAAAAGTTTTATTAGATTGTGGACAATTTCAAGGAGGTAAAACTTTAGAGCAGATGAATCACCTGCCTTTTGATTTTGATCCTTCGGAAATTGATTTCTTATTTCTCAGTCATTCACATATCGACCATAGCGGTAGAATTCCATTATTGGTAAAAAGGGGTTTTAGAGGTAAAATATACTGTACTAAAGCTACTTATGACTTAGCCAATATCATGCTTCAGGATAGTGGATATATTCATGAAAAGGAGGCTGAGTGGGAGAACAGAAAAAGAGCAAGGGCCGGTAAAGAGAGTATTCAACCATTATATACCTATGAAGATGCCGTATACGCTATAAAGTATTTTGAACCCGTACTGTATGACCAGATGATTACTATTTCAGATTCAATAAAAGTACGTTTTAAAGACGCAGGTCATATTTTGGGTTCTGCAATTATTGAACTTTGGATAACAGAAAAAGATAATACTTCTAAGGTTGTATTCAGCGGAGATTTAGGGATGAAAAATAAACCCATACTAAGAGATCCTTCCATTATCGGTGAAGCAGATTATTTGATTATGGAAACGACTTATGGAGATCGACTTCATAAAGAGACAGGAAGTAGAATTGATATACTTATGGATATCATACTGCGAACTTCCGAACGAGGTGGAACTGTAGTAATACCTTCTTTCGCAGTCGGGAGAACTCAGGAAATTATATACGAACTTAACAAATTTTATGAATATAATATGAAATATCAAAAAGTTTTGGATGATATTCATGTCTATGTCGATAGTCCGTTGGCAACATCTGCTACAGAAATATTTGCGGGAAACGCACAGGTTTTTGATGAAGAGACAAAGAATTATATTTTAAGCGGAGACAATCCTTTGGATTTTAAGAATCTTCATTTTACGAGATCAACAGAGGAATCTATAGCTCTCAATAATGATCCGACGCCGAAGATTATTATTTCTGCCAGTGGTATGTGTGATGCCGGACGGATTAAGCATCACTTAAAACATCATCTATGGCAAAAAGAATCAAGCATTGTATTTGTGGGCTACCAAGCTAATGGAACATTGGGACGAAGAATTAAAGATGGGGAAAAAGATGTTAAGATATTTGGAGAGAGTATTCATATAAATGCAGAGATATATAATATAGAAGGATTCTCAGGGCATGCGGATCAGGAGGGGTTATTGGAATGGTTGAGTTATTTCAATAAACCCAAAGCCATATTCCTGGTGCATGGAGAGACAGATTCAATAGAAACCTTTGCTGAGAAAGTTAAAAACAAATTTAATTATGATTGTATTGTTGTGGACCCTGACCAGGAATACGAATTAAATCACGATGAAAAGAATATTTTGCCAAACATTGAAAAAGAAACAGTGGATATAGAAGAATTAGATCGATTAAGTTACAGGATGTATACTCTGGGAAACAGAGCTGAGGCCATTCTTTACCAGTTACAGCTTGCCATGAGCAACGAAACAACTCAGAGTCGCTTTGATGAAATCAATAATAAAGTTATAGAATTGGAAAAAGATTTAATGAATTTGGGTATTGTTATTGGCAATGAAGATCGTTGATTTATATCTGTCGGTAATGCTTCAAGTAGTGAGTACTTGAAGCATTACTTGTATGAATATCCGTTATTGTTAATTATTCAGACATACGATTTCAGGAAATATTGAATAAGAAAAATCTTACTTTGAAATAATAAAATTATAGACTAATGTAAGGAAGATTAGAAAATGTACAAAATGTTTATAACAAATAAAAAGATGAAAGATATGCAGCAGTGGAGAGAAAATTTGGATCATGTTATTATGGGGAACGGTGAAATACATGAGTTTTTTGAAAGCAGAACGGATTTTTCCAATGGGGAAGAATACTTTCTAAAACAATTATTTGATGCTGCCAATTTGGAAGAGAAAAAAGTGTTGTCGGTTCTGCTAAAACGAATAATTAAGAAGGACAGGCATTGATAAGATTCTATAATTCATTGACATTGCTCAAAAAATGTGATAAGTTTATATGGATAAACAAATGTCTTTAATTCGGTACCGTGATACCGGGAAGGTTCTTATAATTAATTGGATTTTTTTATATGATTAAAAGTATCTCTTTTAAGATATATTACCTTCCTGTACCACAGAGAAGGTTTTTTTTATCCCATTATTGCAAAGAATTATAAACCTTTCTTCTATATGTTGTAGTAAAAGTCTATAAATTATGTTTATGACTTTCTTTAAACCTGTCCTGAGAGACGGAAAAGGAGGTAAATATGTATCTTAAGGGAAGACACTTATTAAATTCTACAGATTTTTCTATCGATGAACTATCTTTATTAATTCATCTTGCTGAAGAGATTGCTAAAAATCCAACTGAATATTCAGAAGCCTGTAAAGGGCGGGTGATGGCATCCCTATTTTATGAACCTTCTACTCGAACAAGACTTAGTTTCGAAGCGGCGATGAAGCGTTTAGGAGGTGAAGTCATTGGATTTACAGATCCTGTGATATCATCACATTCAAAAGGTGAAAGTATAGAAGACACCATACGTACCGTAGATTGCTATTCCGATGTTATCGTTATGCGTCATCCTGAACCGTTCAAGCCTCATAAATTGAGCACACTTATTTCAAATCCTTTGATCAATGCCGGAGACGGCTCTAATCAACATCCTACTCAAACCCTTGCAGACCTTTTCACTATTTATACGTATAAAAAATCATTATCTAACTTAAAAATTGGATTTTGCGGCGATCTAAAATATGGTCGCACCGTTCATTCTCTCATAAAAGTAATGGACAGATACGGAGGGAATGCTTTTACCTGCATTTCCCCTGATAGCCTGAGGCTTCCTGAGGAAATAGAAAAAGATTTAAAATCTGAAGTGATCAAATGTGATCATCTGGAAAGATCCATGGGAGATTTAGATATCCTGTATATGACCAGAATTCAGAAGGAAAGATTTCCGACTGTAAAGGAATATGAAAAGTGCAAGAGTTATTACATTCTGACCAAGGAGAAAATGAAGTATGCAAAAGAGGATACTATTATTATGCATCCTCTTCCCAGAGTGGATGAAATACATGAAAGCGTGGATTCGGATAAACGAGCAGTATACTTTGACCAAGCCAGGGCGGGAATGTATATAAGAATGGCTTTGATATTAAGCCTTCTTGGGATAAATAAACTCCAATATTTAAGGCCTGAATGGTTTGAGTCGTTTTTAGGCGACAGGAAACAGATGTCAGGTGTCAGGTTTCAGGTTACAGGGTGTCAAGAAAGATAAGAGAGAGCAGATAAAAAGTAATAGTTAACGGGGATTTTATTTCGCAAATCTTCATCAATTGTTATCTATTATTCTTTATATATTATCTTGGTATATCCTAATCTCTAATAATAATAGGAGGGTACACAAATGACAATAATCGATCGGCTTCATAAAATCGTGATTAAAAAAGGACCTGTCTGTGTAGGATTGGACCCAAGAGATTCCTTATTCCCATCTTATCTTAATAATAAAGATATGAGTATGGGTGAAAAAATATTTGAATTTAATAGAAAAATTATTGATGCTACATCAGAGCATTGTGCATGCTTTAAGATGCAAATTGCATGTTATGAAGCTTTTGGCATTGAAGGTATGATCGGTTATTCAAAAACAGTAAAATATCTGAAGCAAAAGAATATTATTGTAATCGGGGATATCAAAAGAGGAGATATTTCCACTACTGCAGAGATGTATGCAAATGGTCATTTCCAAGGAGATTTTCAAGTGGATTTCATCACACTGAATCCCTATATGGGAGAAGATGCGGTAAGTCCGTATTATAAATACCTGAAAACGGGAGATAAGGGATTGTTTATTCTTATCAGGACATCCAATAAAAGTTCCGGTGATTTTCAGGAACTTATGATAGATGAAGAGCCGATGTTTTTAAAGGCGGCGGAATTAGTAAACAGTTGGGGAGAAGCTTTTATCGGTCAAAGCGGTTTCTCGTCATTGGGCGGTGTAGTCGGACTCACATATCCTGAAGAATTCCTGAGAATAAAGAACCGTTATCCCAATATGTTTTTTCTGATACCCGGATATGGAGCACAAGGTGGGACTGGAAAAGATGCTGCAAATATTCTTGGCAGTGAAATGTGCGGAATAGTTAATTCTTCGAGGGGTATTATTGGTGCCCATAATGGTATCAACGAAACAGCCTCGTTTGCAGAATGTGCTTCTGATGCTGTAATAAAAATGAAGGAGGATATTCTTAAATGGCTTTGATAAAAGGAAACAAAAAAGTAGCCGGTGATATTTACTTGTTGGAAGTTGAAGGCAGGTTTGAGGGCAAACCGGGACAGTTCTATATGATTCGAGTTGCAGAAGTCGACCCACTGCTTTCCAGACCAATAAGCATTTTTGAAATAACCGAAAATGGAATAAAGTTTCTTTATAGAATTGTAGGAGAAGGTACAAGGCTGCTTTCTAAAAAAAGACAAGGAGATCAGATTAGCTTGAGAGGTCCATACGGAAACGGATATCCTTCAGCTACAGGAAAAATTGCTATTGTCGGAGGCGGCATAGGCGCCGCACCATTATATGAAACTTGCAAGAAACTGAATAATTGTAATGATACAACTGCTGTTGATTTATACTTAGGCTTTTCCGATGAAATAATATTAAAAGAAAATGAATGGGAAAGAATCTGCAGCAGTTTTTTTTACGATGTAGGAGGGATTATTACTGAATATGTAGATGTGGCTAAATATGATATTGTAATGACTTGCGGACCTGATGTTATGATGAAAAAACTGGTGATGGAAGGAAAAAAGTATGGAAAACAAGTCTACGTATCCATAGAAAGCAGAATGGGTTGTGGAATAGGCGCCTGCTTATCATGTACTTGTATTACTACAAAAGGCAATAAGAAGGTCTGTAAAGACGGGCCGGTTTTTTTAGGGGAGGAAGTATATGACTTGTAGTTTAGGAGTAAAACTAAATCAAATAGAATTCAAGAATCCGGTAATAGCAGCCTCAGGAACTTTTGGGTTTGGACAAGAATATAACGGCATATATGATGTAGGAATTTTAGGAGGAATTTGCACAAAAGGGCTTACTTTTGAGCCCCAAGGGGGCAATACCGGAATTCGGCTATGGGAGACACCCATGGGGATTCTTAATAGTATTGGCATGGAAAATCCGGGGATTGAGGCTTTTATCAGAAAAGAATTGCCTCAAATGAAAAAATGGAATACCCGAATTATCGTTAATTTGGGAGGCGCAACAGAAGAAGAGTATTTGAAATCAGTAGAGAGCCTGAATAATTCCAATCCGGATATGATTGAGCTGAATATATCCTGTCCAAATGTCAGAAAGGGTTGTATGGCTTTTGGAATGAACGAAAAAGGTGCTGCTGAAATAGTCAGAAAAGTCAAGGACGCAAGTCGTCATCCTGTGATTGTCAAACTGACGCCCAATGCTGAAAATATTGTTAGAGTAGCAGTGGCATGTGAAGAGGCAGGAGCAGATGGTGTTTCACTGATTAATACTGTCAAAGCGATGGCGGTAGATATAAATGAGAAAAAAGCCGTATTTGAAAATGTTTACGCCGGATTATCCGGACCTGCAATAAAACCCATTGCTTTACGAATGGTGCATGAGGTATACAAGGCTGTTTCCATACCGGTCATTGGTATAGGCGGCATTATGAATTGGAAAGATGCTTTGGAATTTATAATGGCCGGTGCTCATTTTATTCAAGTTGGTACTGCCAATTTTGTAAATCCGGAAATCGGGAAAGAAATTGTATTGGGGATGCAAACATATATGGAAAAGGAAGGCATTAGGAGCCTTGAAGAGATCAGAGGAATAATTTAACTTCTAACAATGGGGTGATTTAATGAAATCTTATTTATATTTGGAAAACGGAGAGGTGTTTAAGGGCAATGCCTTTGGTTATTATGAAGAAGTAACCGGAGAGGTTGTATTTAATACTGGTATGACGGGGTATCAGGAGATATTGACAGACCCTTCCTATTGGGGACAGATTGTTTGTATGACTTACCCCTTGATTGGTAATTATGGCATCAATTTAGATGATACAGAGTCAGATTCAATTAAGGCGAAAGGGTTTATCGTAAGAAACAAATGTGAAATGCCGAATAATTTCAGATGTGAGATGGAGCTGGACAGCTATTTGATACAGAATAAAATTCCTGCTATTGAAGGTATCGATACAAGAGCCTTAACGAAGATATTGCGTAATAATGGAACAATGAAAGGTGTTATTTCATTAAAGCAATTAACATATTCGCAATTGAGAAACAGATTAAATACAAGTAATAATAACATATAATAAATAAGAAAAAACAAATTCAAAAA
>CAZKKX010000037.1:0-18817 GCA_964553505.1 uncultured Eubacteriales bacterium
CATCGGATTGGCTTTCTTTTTTTGGATTACTTTTAAGTTCGAAACGTTTCGCTTGTCTTTTTAATTATCCTAAGGAGAAACTTGAAAATCAAACGCAAAAAATTGTACTGAAATTCACAAAAAATGAAATGATTTTCTCGCAAGTAAGGAGTATGCTCATTAATAAATACATATGAAAGGATGGGCGGAAAATGAAAAGAGTTTTAGTTTTGGGAGTAGGGGCACAAGGATCTACAGTTGCAAAGCGCATGGATGAGGAGCCAAATATATCAGAAATAATATGTGCCGACTATGATAAAAAAGCGGTAGATGATTTAGTGAAAAACCTAAAAAAAGGAAAAGGCATTCAAGTAGATGCAACAAAGATGGAAAATATTGCTGCAATTGCAAAAGGTGTGGACTTGATTGTAAATGCATTACCAATGGAATTTGGTTTAGATGTTATGGAGGCTGCTATTGAAGTCAAAGCAAACTATCAAGATTTTGCTGCCTGTTATACGCCAGGAGTTGATTGGATAAAAAGCATTAAAAGAATGTACGATGAAATTGGAAACAGGTTTAAGGCCATCGGAAGAACAGCGATTATTTCCACAGGCTCTGCACCGGGGTTAATTTGTGTTGTAGCGCGTGATGCTGTGAGGTATTTAGACTCTTGTGAAACAATAATGTTGTATGTATACGAAGGAGTAAAATCAAAAAGATTTCTTCCATTTTGGTGGTCTCCAAAAGTTGCTTATTCAGATATGGAGGATGAAGCGTATTGCTTCGAGAACGGAAATATATGCATCACGGAACCTTTTAGCCGACCAATCTTTATGAAATTTAATGGAATAGATAAAGAAATAAAAATGGTGGAGCATTCTCACGATGAGCCCGTAATAATGGGAATCAATTCTAAAGAATATTTTAAAGGAGCGAAGAATATTTTCTTTAAATACGGCGGTTACGGTATTAAATTTGCAGAACCATTATATAAGATGGGAATGCTTTCCGACCAACCGATAGAGGTGGACGGAAACATGGTGGTTCCCAGAAACCTATTATTAAAACTTACACCTCCCGCACCAAAATATGAAAGTGAAATTAAGGAAATTCTTGACGAAGGGCTGGAAGATGATTCCGGTGCTATGGTGGTTCAGGCTACAGGTATGAAAGACGGAAAAAAAGTAATGGTAGAAACATATGTAAATGCCCCGGGTTGTGCAGAATCTTTTGAAAAAGCAGGACTTACCGGAGAAACATATTTGACTGGGCAGAGTGGAGCTTTCTTTACAAAGCTTTTTGTAAATGATCAAATTACCCAAACCGGATTGATTTCTTCAGATATGCTGACGTATGAACAGGTAGATACTTATCTGAAATATGCTGCAGAATTTGATATCACAATAGAGACAACCGTAACAAAAGCATAGTATCTATATATACGGGGAAATGAACCCCTTAAAATGCCCTTGACAGCAAGTAATATTCTTGATGTCAGGGGCATGATTTTTGTATCAAGATATAGTAAAATAAATATAGAATCAATGGTACCCAAAAGAGGTGAAATGATGCTTCCCCATTTTATGATTAACAATATGCAGGAACCATTTGCGATGGGTATTGAACGTATACTTTTTCATAAAAGGCATTGGCATGACAATGCTTTTGAATTTGTTTTAGTGCTTAAGGGTTCAATAAATGCTTCTCTGAGTACTGAAAATTATAAGTTAAAAGAAGACGACTTATTGATAGTTTCACCTGAAGATGTTCATAGTTTTTCTATGGCTGAAGAAGATAATATTGTATTATTTCTTCAGATTAATTTTGAATATTTTCATAACGTATTTCCAAATATCAGTCACTGGATTTTAGATTCCGATCCAATGAGCAGAACTTCTGATGATTTTGAATTGGGCGCTCTTCGTTATTATTTATCAAAAATATATTATCGTCTACCCCACTCAAAGAACCCGTTAGTAGAATTAATTCCATTACTTTCATTTTGTGAAGAAAAATTTCAATCAACAAATATGGTTTCAAAAAAAGCGGATGTTTCGCAGAAGCAGATGGATTTTTTCTATGAGATTGATGATTATATCTATAGTCATTTTACCGAACTTGTTCAATTATCAGATATTTCAGAGTTTCTAAATTATAGCAAATATCATTTTTCTCATTTAGTGAAGAAAATTACTGGAATGAATTTTTTAGAATACTTAAATCATGTTCGAGTCCTTGCGGCGGAACGTTTTTTAATTGCTACCGACAAAAAAATTTCTGAAATTGCCTTTGAATGCGGCTTTACTGATATCCGTTCTCTAAATAGATATTTCAAAAAATGGTATCAGTGCACACCTTCAGAATATAGAAAGCTCTATTGTGAGTCTGATGAAACGATAGAAATTAAGCCTAAAAAATTTACATTGCAAGACCATCAAGTTAAAGAAAAACTTGATTTATATATTTCAAAGTTAGAAGTTTTTAAAACAATTAATTTGCAGAAAATGAAAGAGGTAGCTTGCTGGAACATGCCGGATCTTGTTTGTCCGGATAATATAAAGACTATGTCAGAGCAAAAACAACTGGTGTTGAAAGAAAGTTTAAAGGAATGCAAAATAGAAAGAGTTATTTATGATGATTTCTCTGAGAATGAAATAATCCATGTACCTGAATTATTAAAAAGTGTTTTAGAAGGAAAAGTGAAATCAGTTGATATGTTTGGTGAAAAGGGAATGGTTGAGGAGAATGGTATAAAAAAACCATTATATTTTGCTTTTTTCTTTTTGTCTAAAATATCTAAGACACTTTCATATCTGGAAGAAGGGTTTGCCGTGGGGTGTGATGATTCCGGAATACAAATACTTTTGTATAACTCAGTGAATTCAGATGAAACAGGTAATTACATGACTTTTGAAATATTATTGAGCAATGTAAAACATGACTACAAGGTTACAAAATATCATTTGGATAAAGAAAATGGTAATGCTTTTCATTATTTGAACAAGTTTGACGGCTCTTATGTTTTATCTTCGAACGATGAAGAGCTAATAAGAAAAATTACCTTTCCAAAGGTTTCTTTTGAGATAATAAGAGATCGTAATAATATAAAATTTTTTGAAAGTCTTTCTTTGCAGAGTGCCATATTGATAACACTTGAAAAATTGCATCGCAAAGAAACGAAATTAACAATTTAGGAAAATTTATATACATATATATTATCCTTGTGTTAAGGAACATTTTTTATTTGATTAAGGTCTACATAAGTAAGAAAATAGATTAGAGGGTAAAATCTCACAGATTACACTTAGTTAGCGGGAGGAATACAAATTGAAAAAACATATGATAATAATATTAGTATCAGTATTTTTGGCACTTGGAGTCGCTGCATGCAATGATACAGCGACCCAAAATGAAAGCGATAGCATGATAAACGACAATGAACTATCGGATTATACAGAAGAAGCAACTGACACAATCTATAATAAAGTAAGTGTATATATGGAAGAAGAATGCAATAATGCCTTTTCTCCATACTATGAGTTGTTAGATTTTCAAATATCAGATTATAAGGAAGAAATTGTGAATGGAAATATTGAAGCTATTTTTTCATATAAACTGGTACATAAGAATTATGACAAAGATCCGGATACAGTTGGATATATTAAAGAGGCTAAGGAAAGTGGAAATAAAAACTATCAACAAATGTATGACGAGTATTTAGAGCCAAGAGAAATGAATTTTGATTTAAAAGTTGTCATTGATGAAAATGATTTAATAACGTTATATTCAAACATTGCTCCTAAAGGGATTGAATGGGAAGAAACGGAAATGACGGATTTCATTCTGAAATAGGGGGTTGTTTATATCATGAAACGATTTTTTAGCTTTTTTTTAATTATTATTTTTATTACAGCAAGTGCTGCATCTGCTAATGCAAATTCAGCACCTTCTTACTGGGAGGCATATCCTTATTCGGAAGTGTTGGTAGTAGATAAAGATTGCTCGATAATAGTAAGCAGTGAGCACTTGACTTACGATTTTTCTCATGATTATGAATATGGTAATAATTTTGCTCCTGTTGCAAGAGTAAATGCGAGTTATGAAATGATTAATCCTACAGATGAAACATTATCTGTTCAGATGGCATTTCCTTTTGTAGCAAGTCTAATGGGTCTTTCGGCACAGGATATAGTAATTCGTGCTGACGATGAAGCGATTCCGTATGAGATTTATATAGACCCGCATGGTGCTAATTTTGAAGGAAGTGATGGTGAGGGTTTTTCCTATGACGGTGTCGGTAACATTTCAAATAATACCATGGTTTCGGAAGGTTTTGATCTGAACAATGAGGTCAAGCTATATCGTTTTGAAGTTGATGTTGATAATAAAGAAGGTATTTATCTTAAGATAGACTTCAATGTAGATCCCAAAAAAACCAGGCTAATTGTATCAGGCTTTAACGGCGGAAGTTACGGCTATTCCGAAGGCGAAGGATCAAGTATTAATGCCAGAATCAACAGTTCAGAGGAGATGGAGATTCTTGTTCTTGGAGAGAATTTTGAGTTTACATATGAAATGCATTCAAGTGAAAACGAGAAGCTTCCTAAAGACAGCTATAGTATTGAAGTTATTCAGGATACGGTTAATCCTAAAGAATACTTGCTTGCTGCTGTTCTTGAAAACATAGGGGCAGAAATTTCTAATCAGATTTCTGATACGCAGCTGTTAGCCCCTTATTTATACAAGATATTTCGAGAAAGCCGGGTGACAGGATTTGTTATGCTTCAAGACGCGTTGCCTGCAGGATTCGCCGACCGAATCATTACCTTAGTTTATTCAGTAGAATTTCCAGCCAAAGAAACGCGAAGTGTAAGTGTCGGATATCTATCTGAAGGTGTAATGGACAGCAGAGAAACCGTATGGCCAAAATACAGCTATACATATTTACTGAGCCCTGCTCAAAATTGGGCTGATTTTGGGAATTTGGATATAGAAATCATGACGCCGGAAGAAGCTCCGTATATTATTGAAAGCAGCCTTGAATTGACAGCAGACGGCAGAAGCAGATATACAGCGTCTTTTGATGAGCTTCCCCAAGAAGAACTAAGCTTTACGTTGTATAAAAATGAAAAAGTCACTTTTGTTGATAAATTACAAAACAAAGTCGGTAAAATTAGCTATATGCTATATTTTCTATGGCCGGTAATGGCGGTTATTGTAGTGGCAGCTTTAATATTTCTCGGAATAACTATTACCCGTAGAAGAAAAATGTAAGCGTCGTTAAAAGAAATTGTTGCTTTGGTGTTTTTTCGATATTGTCAGTAGAAAGCTTGTAAAAAGTTTGTTTTGGTGAGATAATCTTGAAAGAAAAATAATTAAATATATAGGAGATGGATTTTATGTTAAACAAAAAATTCAAAAATTTAGAACGGGTAGTTAAACGGCTTGATAAATAAGTGCGTTTAACTCATATGTTTATAAAGATTGCGTTCCTTATTTATTAAGTCGGTTGTTAGGTGAACAGACTAATAAATTAGGAGGAATTTAAATTGAATAATAATACGTTTGATAGATTAGGTTACTTTGAGCTTAAAGAGAAGGTGAAGGAGTATTGTATTAGTGGCTTAGGCGAATCATTATTGGATAAACAAAAACCTCAGACTAATATTGATATGGTAAGAAGAAGGCTCAAAGAAACAACTGAGGCCAAAAATATCATCAATAATTCCAACCATGTTCCGTTTAATGGGATATCGGATATTAGCAATGTGATTGATAAGATCGATAAAGGCGAAATACTGGATCCAACAGAATTAACAAAAGTAGCCGATTTTTTAAGAGGTTGTAGAATTCTAAAAAAATTCATGAATCAGCAGGAATTCTATGCACCTCTATTAAGTGAATATGCAGTATCGCTTACTGAACTTACAGATATCGAAGATGAGATCAGTGATGCTATTAGAAATAATAAAGTAGACTCAAATGCCAGTAAAGCATTAGCAAAAATCAGAAAGCAAATGCTTAATTTAGAAGCTAAAATCGAAGAAAAACTTGATAATTTTTTATCTTCTGCAAAGAACAAAAAATACATCCAAGAATTTTATATAAGCAAAAGAAACGATAAATATGTAATTCCAATAATAGCAGCCTATAAAAATAATGTTGAGGGTGTTGTGGTGGATGCTTCGGCAAAAGGAACGACTGTTTTTGTAGAACTCTCTTCGGTATCTAAATTAAACAATGAACTGATTCAATTTAGATATGAAGAACAAGCTGAAGAATATCAAGTGTTAGCCTATTTAACGGGCATGATATCAGAAGATATAAAAAGTATTAATATCAACCTTGAATTGATTGCGACATATGATATGGTTTTTGCCAAAGCAAAGTATAGTATAGCTGTAAAGGGAACAGAGCCTAAAGTAAACGACATAGGTTATATTCATATTGTAAAAGGTAAGCATCCTATGATAGAAGGATGTGTTCCACTGAATTTTGTGATAGGCAAGGACAAAAGGACTTTAGTTATAACCGGTCCTAATGCCGGGGGCAAAACAGTGGCCTTAAAAACAATAGGCATCATGATTTTAGCCATACAGCTGGGATTTCATATTGAAGCAGATCCGGAATCCGAATTATCCGTATTTGACAATATCTTTGTTGATATTGGAGACAATCAAAGTATCGAAAATGCTTTGAGTACTTTTTCTTCACATATCAAAAACATTGCTCAAATTGTGAATAAAGCAAACAATTCGACGTTGATTCTACTGGATGAGATAGGTACAGGAACCGAGCCCAATGAAGGCGCAAACTTAGCTATTGCCATACTGGAAGAACTCTATCATCAAGGCAGCATTACAGTGGCAACCACACATTATGCTGACATCAAAGAGTATGCCATGACGCATCCGGGATTTGAAAATGCTTATATGAAGTTTAATCAGGATACCCTTGAGCCCCTTTATCAAATGGTAATAGGAGATTTTGGGGAGAGCAATGCTTTGTGGATTTCAAAAAAAATGGGGTTAAAGGAATCTGTTTTAGATAAAGCAAAATCCTATATCAATCATAACCCTCATAACTATGATATTGTTAAGGAAAGCAAAATCAAAAAAAGCCAAGAGGTCTTAGAAGATTCACAAGAAAATGAAGATGAAAAATTAGAGGTTGGAGACAAGGTGTTACTTTTAGATGCCAAAAAAGAAGGCATTGTGTATAAAGAAAAAGATAAATTCAACAATATTGAGGTTATGGTTGATAAAGAATTCAAAAAAATTAACAGAAAAAGAGTGAAGCTTTTAATCAGAAAAGAGCATTTATATCCACCGGAGTATGATTTAAATTCCCTATTTACTTCTTTTGAAGAAAGGAAGCAGGAAAAAGATATTCGAAGAGGATCAAAAAAAGCCTTGAAGAAAATCCATAAAGAAATGAAATGGAATAAAAATAATTAATTTAGGTTGGCGCATGCTTCTATGGGGGGAGCATGCTATTAATAGACAACACGTGTCAAAAAGAACCGTCCCTAACGACACGATGGGAGGAGATTTTATGAATACTTTTAAAATGTTGTTGGGAGAATGGCGGATACTTTTGGTTTTACTGGTGGTATTTCTTTGTTCCTTTTTGATAGGGCAAATTTTGTTTGCTTTAAATAATTCCACAGCTTTAAAATTGGCGGAAAAAATAGACAGAACAAGAGAAGGGATTTTGAGAATCATCTGTCATAATATATATAAACCATTTGGTATCCTAAGAGTTATATTGAAGATTTTTATGATTAACCTATTTGGAGGAGCTTTTATTTGGTCTACAATAGGGGGTATTTTTATCGTAATGCCATTTTTGCATCATATGATAACAGGGTTTCTAACGGGTATGGTTGTGAAAAGGTATCCTGAAAGGGTCAACTGGTTGACAGTTCCTAATGTTATTTTTGAGATTGGAGCTTTTATGTGTGCTGCAGTAGGTGGCATCCATATAGGGTTGAGCATTTTCAGCGGAGGAAATGTGTATTTGGCAATTGTTGAGTGGTGGATGATTTTTACAATCGTAGTAATCCCGCTTCAATTTTTGGCAGCAATATTTGAAGGGTTTTTGATTAACAGAGTTTTTGTAATAGAAAAAAATCCTTGGCCATATGGTATTTCCCCAGAATAATCTTATTGAATTATAAAAGCCTGACCCCCATTTAAATTAATCCTTTAAAGGAGTTGTTTTTTATGAAATCAAATAGATCGATCTTCATTTTAATCATTATGGCAAGTATCATTTTAACTGGGTGTTCATCTAATATAAATATGTATGAAGGGGAGTATATTGCTTTCGATTATCCTGATGATTTGATAATCGAAACTTATGACAACCATATTTTATGTAAAAATGAATTAGGTTTTGAGTTCGTAATTAATATTGAAGAAATAGAAGACATCAAAACTGAAGAAGAAACAAGGACACAGGCAGAAGGGGAATTGGAAAATGGTATAAAGATGGCTGAAAAAATGCTGACAATGGAAGTTATTTCATATGAAGATATAAAAATTGGAGGAGTAAAGGCAAAAGAATTAAGACTGGAACATCAATTAGTGGATGGTGCAATCGAGCAGGTGTATTATATTCTAAATGAAGACATGGCAATGCATGATGAAATTAATAATTATTTAGACAAGTATGAAGAAGCTAAGGTATTTATTAATGAAATGAAGAATGATCCACAGAAATTGGAAAGGCTTAAGATTATTATTTCTAAGCTTGAATCAGAAACTCAAGAGAAGCAGAAAGTAATAATGGCTGCCAATGGTCTTTTGGATAATGTTTATCATTACATAAATGAAGAAAAAAGTTTCGTTAATATAGTTAAAAAACAAAATATTATTGCAGCGGTTAAAGAAAATATTGTATTAAGGATATATTTTCAAAGCAATAAAGAGGACTATGAAAAAAATTTAGAAACAGCGCAAGAAGTAATAGATTCCATATCCTTTATTGATTGAAGAGACATTAATTATCAAAATGTAAGTTTATGATAGCTTTTTAAAAAATCGATAGTATAATAATTATTTAACGGCTATTAAATCGTAACTTTATAATTGGGGAAGGCACAGTATATAAAAGTACATAATACTGTGCCTTTAGTTATTAATTAAATAATTGATATAATATTTTAGGATATTAAAAAACTGCTTGTATTTTGCATAAAATTGAATTATAATAGTAGCATGTTTTATAAAAGTCTTTTATAAAACCAAGAGGGGGATAAAATATTAAAAAGGATACGAAATATGAAAAGAACTACTTCAACAACTACAGATTTAAAATTAATCAACAGAAACAAAGTTTATCAGTACATTTATAAGAATGACAACGTTGCCAAGCAAGATCTCGTCCTTGCTCTTGGGTTAAGCTTACCAACTATAAATCAAAACATTACGGAACTTTTTGATATGGGACTTTTGTGCTATGCAGGCACCTTTGAGTCCAGCGGCGGCAGAAAACCGAAAAAGATATCCGTTAAACCTGATGCAAGAATGGTAATCGGTGTAGAAATAACTGCGGAGTATATCAATATTTTGGCCATTGATCTAAAAGGGAACACACTACCAAGTGAGTGCCTGAATGTTAACTTTGAAGCATGTGACCGTTACGGAGAAACTTTGGCAAAGGCAATCAAAAACTACATACACGCAAAAACAATCAATCCCGACATTATCCTGGGTATAGGAATATCTATTCCCGGAGTGCTATGCGAAGAAAAGAGAAATATTCTCAATGCACCTACTTTAAAGGCGAAACAGGTAGCAATAGATGTATTGACTAAGTATATTCCCAATGAAACCTTTATTGAAAATGACGCCAATGCCAGTGCCTTTGCAGAATTACACAGTAGAAAGAATTTCAAGTCATTGGCATTTCTGAGTGTGTGCGAAGGAGTGGGAGGCGCTTTGATTTACAACGATGTCTCTTATACAGGAATGAATAACCGGGGTGCGGAGTTCGGACATATGACTGTTGTAAACGGAGGAAAGCAGTGTGCTTGCGGTAATTATGGGTGTTTGGAGGCATATATCTCCACATCGATTCTTGAATACGGAAGCGACCGAAGGATAGATGTTTTCTTTGAAAAGCTTAAGGAAGGGGATGCTTCATGTAGAGTAGTTTGGGAAGAATACATGGCTTATTTGTGCCAAGGGATCAATAATATCAGAACGATTTTTGATTGCGATGTAATACTTGGAGGAACACTTGCCAAGTATATTGGAGGTTATTTCGAAGACATTAAAGGAAGGCTTGGCAGGATTGCCGTATTCGAAAAAAATGCAGATTATTTGCATTTGAGCAATTATACTTCCAATGCAAGTGCCATAGGAACGGCCCTGCACTTTGTGGATAAATTTATAAAGACAGTATAAGTCGGAGAAAAGAATCAAAAGCTCGGATCTGCCTCCGGCTTTTTTATTATGCAAAAAAAACTGAGCATAAGCATATATAAGAGTTTTGAACTTTGGAGAGGAAATATTATATGGAAAATTTAGCTAATTGTGGTTGACAAGTATTTGGAGGGGTGATATTATTAAATCAACTTTTAGAAAATAGTTTTTCAAAAGTTATTTATTAAACGGAAAAGAGAAAAGGAGAGAAAAAATGAAAAAACTGATTGTCTTGTTTATGATTTTTGTCCTTTCACTATCTATGGTAGCCTGCGGCGGCGGTGGTGGTGAAGGGACCGACACATCAGCAGATTCTTCCGATGAAGCCGTTTTGATCGGAGTTAGTATGCCGACACAAAGCCTTCAAAGGTGGAACCAGGATGGGGCACACATGAAAGCCAAACTGGAAGAAGCCGGGTATAAGGTTGACCTTCAGTATGCCGGAGACAACGATATTCCAACTCAGGTATCACAGCTTGAAAATATGATTACCGAAGGCTGCGACGTCTTGGTAATCGCAGCTATTGACGGTTCGTCTCTGACAGAAGTTCTGAAACAGGCAAAGGAGCAAGATATTCCGGTCATTGCTTATGACAGGCTTATTATGAACAGCGATGCGGTTTCCTTCTATGCAACCTTCGATAACTTTTTGGTGGGTGTAATGCAGGGCCAGTACATAGAGGAAGCTTTAGATCTTAAGAATGCGGAAGGACCTTTCAACATTGAACTTTTCACCGGAGATCCGGCTGATAACAATGCCGCCTTTTTCTTCGGCGGTGCAATGAGTATTCTGGAACCTTATATTGACAGTGGTGTACTGGTGGTTCCTTCAGGACAGACCACCCAAGCCCAGGTTTCCACAGCGGATTGGAAAACAGAAATTGCACAGGCTCGTATGGAAAATCTTATTACATCAAACGGATACAGCCCTAAAGGCACAAAATTTGATGCAGTTTGTTGCTCAAATGACTCAACTGCCATGGGTGCGGTTAATGGATTGATTTCCGTAGGATATACAAATGAAAACATGCCCATTATTACAGGTCAGGACTGTGACAAACCCAATGTGAAGAGCATGGTATCAGGCCTTCAGAGCATGTCAGTATTCAAGGATACACGGACATTGGCAGGAAAAGTAGTAGGAATGGTGGATGCCATTGTAAAAGGTGGAGAACCTGAAATTAATGATACCGAAACATATGATAACGGAACCGGAGTTATTCCGTCTTATCTCTGTTCACCGGTCATATGTACCATTGACAATTATGAAGAGCTGTTAATAGACAGCGGTTACTATACAGAAGCCGATATTCAGTAACATAAATATCATCCTTATTTGACAGGTGATGATTCATCGCCTGTCAATTTTAAAAAAAGGAGGATTTTCCGTGGCAAAAATATTGTTGGAAATGATGAATATCACCAAGACCTTTCCGGGAGTTAAAGCACTTGACAATGTCAACATGGTGGTGGAAGAGGGGGAGATTCATGCACTGGTTGGAGAAAATGGAGCAGGAAAGTCAACTCTAATGAATATACTGAGTGGGGTCTATCCTTATGGGAGTTATGACGGAAATATAATTTACAATGGTAAGACTTGTAGATTTAAGACTATCAAAGACAGCGAACAGCTTGGTATTGTTATTATCCACCAAGAGTTAGCATTGGTTCCCTATCTGACCATTGCAGAAAACATGTTTCTTGGAAATGAGCGGGGCAAAAAGTATTCCATTGATTGGGATGAAACCTATAAGAAAGCAGACGAATTGCTTCGCACGGTAGGTTTGCAGGAGAGCAGTCAAACCTATATCAAAGACATTGCTGTCGGAAAGCAGCAATTGGTGGAAATTGCAAAAGCTCTTGGCAAGAACGTGAAACTTTTGATATTAGACGAACCTACGGCATCTTTAAACGAAAAAGACAGTAAAAATTTACTAAATCTTCTTATGGAACTTAAAAAGAACGGGCTGACTTCTATTATGATTTCCCATAAACTCAATGAAATCTCATATATAGCAGATAAAATCACTATTCTGAGGGATGGCTGTACCATTGAAACTTTAATAAAGAATGAAGATAATATTGATGAAAATCGTATCGTAAAAGGTATGGTGGGTCGTGAAATTTCAAATCGGTATCCAAAACGTGAGTCAAATATCGGTGATATTACAATGGAAGTTCACAATTGGACAGTTTATCACCCTTTATACTCAGAGCGTAAGGTTTGCGATAACGTGAGTTTTAATGTCAGAAAAGGTGAGGTTCTTGGCATCAGCGGTCTTATGGGTTCAGGAAGGACAGAACTTGCCATGAGTATATTTGGAAAAAGCTATGGAGCTAATATCAGCGGAAATCTGCTTATCAATGGACAGGAAGTACATTTGAATAGTGTGAGGCAGGCGATTAATGCAAAACTTGCTTATGTAACTGAAGATCGGAAAGGAGACGGTTTAATTCTTTCGAACCCTATTTACATAAACAATTCATTATCTAAGATGGAAAAAGTCAGTGACCATTTAATAATAGACAAAGATAAAGAACTTTTGGTGGCAAAAGAATACAAGGAAAAGCTTAATACAAAGTGCCCCGGAGTACTGCAGAAAGTAGAAAACTTATCCGGTGGAAATCAACAGAAAGTACTGCTCGGCAAATGGATGTTTGCAGATCCTGATATTATGATTCTTGACGAACCTACAAGAGGAATCGATGTAGGAGCAAAATATGAAATATACTGCATCATTAATCAGCTGGTAGCAGAAGGAAAATCTGTTGTGATTATCAGCTCTGAACTTACAGAAATTCTTGGAATGAGCGACCGTATTTTTGTAATGCATGAAGGCCGCATGATTGCCGAACTTAACCGACATGAGGCCAGCCAGGAAGTAATTATGTCCTGCATCATGCGTGAAAATAATAAAATGGAGAAGGAAAATGCAAAGAATTAGAAGCTTCCTAAAAGGGAATACCATGCTGATTGCATTAATCATAGTAATAGTACTATTTCAAGTTCTGATTATTGCAGCCGGAAAGGGTTCTCTCTTAAAACCACAAAATGTTTCAAATATCATTGCTCAGAACAGTTATGTCGTGATTCTCGCCACAGGAATGCTACTTTGTATTCTAACCGGCGGTAACATCGACCTTTCCATAGGTTCTGTTGTTGCTACTGTCGGCGCCGTGGCAGGAATGCTTATCATAGAGATGCACATGAATGTGTATTTAACAATCATAATTTGTCTTTTAGTAGGCACCTTTATCGGAGGAATTCAGGCATACTGCATAGCCTACATAGGAATACCGCCGTTTATTGCGACTCTTGGGGGAATGCTACTTTGGAGGGGTGTAGCACAGGTTATTCTAAATGGGATGACTCTTGCACCATATCCGGATACATATTTAAGATATTTTACGAGCTTTCTTCCCAGAACGGATGATTCTGCATTCTTGCTTGCCTTAACATTGATTATAGCGGCAGTTATTTGTGCTGTCTATATAGCGTTTGAACTCCGGGGAAGGACTAAAAAAATTAAAAAAGGATATATGGTTGAAAGTATGCCTATGCACATGACAAAGCTTACTATTATTTGTGCTGTTATTATGACCTTTGCCTTTTTGCTTGGGAACTACAAAGGATATCCGGTAGTTCTAATCCTGGTCTCTGTAGTGGTGCTGGCATATGCATACTTTACTAAAAATACTGTTCCCGGAAGATATCTGTATGCCCTTGGCGGAAATGCAAAGGCAACCAGACTTTCCGGTGTAGATACTAAAAAGATGATGTTCTTTGCTTATACGAATATGGGGTTTTTATGCGCTGTAGCAGCTTTGGTCTGTGTAGCAAGATTCAATTCCTCGGCACCGAGTCTCGGTGACGGGTACGAGTTGGATGCAATAGGTGCCTGTTTTATTGGAGGGGCTTCTGCTTATGGCGGGACAGGTACTGTAGGCGGGTCCGTAATCGGAGCAATTTTTATGGGGGTATTAAATAATGGGATGTCCATACTGGGGATAGACGCAAACTGGCAGAAAGCCGTAAAAGGATTTGTGCTGGTAGCGGCAGTAGCCTTTGATGTTATATCTAAGAAAAAAGTGAAAGCTTAAAAAATTTATGCAGAAATGCATATAGCGAGAGAAGGGAAAACATGTCCGAATATTTTAAAAATATTAAAAAAGTACAATACGAAGGACCAAACAGCAATAATGATTTTTCATTTAAATTTTATAATCCGGAACAGATTGTTCTTGGTAAAGCGATGAAAGAACATCTGCCGTTTGCCATGGCATGGTGGCACAATTTATGTAATGCCGGAAAAGATATTTTCGGTACCGATACAGCAGATAAATCTTTCGGAGTAGTACCGGGCACCATGGAACATGCAAGGGTCAAAGCCGATGCAGGCTTTGAAATGATGGAAAAGCTGGGAATCCAATATTTCTGTTTTCATGATGTGGATATAGCGCCGGAAGCGGCAGATATAAAGGAAACCAACAGACGGTTGGATGAAATATCAGACTATATACTTGAAAAGATGGATACGACCGGAATCAAGTGCATGTGGGGTACTGCCAATTTGACTAATAATGTGAGATATATGAACGGTGCCGCAAGCTCCAATTCTGCCGATGTTTATTGTTTTGCCGCAGCTCAGGTAAAAAAATCACTGGACCTAACAGTTAAACTGGGTGGTGCAGGATATGTGTTCTGGGGCGGACGAGAAGGCTATGAAACTCTTCTGAACACAGATGTGAAATTCGAACAGGATAATGTCGCCAATCTGATGAGGATGGCGGTGGAATATGGAAGAAAAATTGGCTTCAAAGGGGATTTTTATATAGAGCCAAAGCCAAAAGAACCTATGAAACATCAATATGATTTTGATGCAGCAACTGCAATCGGGTTCTTGAGACAGTATGGATTAGACAAAGATTTTAAATTAAATATTGAAGCAAATCATGCGACGCTTGCAGGGCATACTTTTCAGCATGATTTGAGGATTGCAGCAATCAACGGAATGCTTGGTTCCATCGATGCCAATCAGGGAGATTTTTTTCTTGGCTGGGATACGGACCATTTTGCATCCAATGTATATGAAACCACCATGTGCATGTATGAAGTGCTAAATGCAGGAGAGCTGACAGGAGGCTTAAATTTCGATGCAAAAAATAGGCGGTCAAGTTACACAAAAGAGGATATGTTTCTTGGCTATATCATGGCAATGGACGCTTTTGCCCTTGGTCTTTTGAAAGCAGCAAAAATAATAGAAGACGGCAGAATTGACAGCTTTATCAAAAAAAGGTATGAAAGTTACCAAAGCGGAATTGGGTCTGAAATCGTTAGGAAAAAAGCTACTCTGGAGAGCTTGTCTACTTATGCAGAAAAATTAGGTGCGCCTAAACTTCCTGGAAGCGGTCGTCAAGAAATGTTGGAATCTATTCTTAATACTATAATGTTTGGTTAAGGAAGAATGAAAATGCAACAATATATTGGAATTGATCTGGGAACTTCTTCTGTGAAACTTCTTCTTATGCAAAAAGACGGAACAGTATTATCCTCCATATCCAAGGAGTATTCTGTCAGCTATCCAAAATCCGGTTGGTCGGAGCAGGATCCCGAGGATTGGTTTAGTCAATCCTTTGCTGGTCTTGCAGAACTGCTTGAGACGAAACTTGCAGATAAAAATCTTATACGTGGAATTGGCATAAGCGGACAGATGCATGGGTTGGTAGTTCTAGATAAAAACCATCAGGTAATCAGACCTGCTATTCTTTGGAATGATGGAAGAGCAGAAGAGGAAACGAAGTTTTTGAACACTATAATAGGAAAGAAAAAATTAGTGGAGTATACGGGAAATATTGCTTTCGCCGGTTTTACCGCACCGAAGATTCTTTGGATGAAGAAAAATGAACCGGAAAAGTTTGATTCCATTCATAAAATTCTGTTACCCAAAGATTATTTGATTTATAAATTAACAGGAGCTTATACAACCGATGTTTCTGATGCTTCTGGGATGTTACTTCTTGATGTAAAAAACCGTAGGTGGTCTAAGGAAATGCTTGAAATCTGCGGTATTCGGGAAGAAATGCTTCCTGAAATTCACGAGAGTTATGATATTTCCGGTTATGCTAAAGCTGATATTGTAAAGGAATTGGGATTGACTGAAAATATTATTGTAGTAGCCGGAGCAGGGGACAATGCGGCTGCGGCTGTGGGAACGGGAACAGTGGAAAACGGTAGCTGCAACATATCCATAGGGACTTCAGGTACCGTATTCATTGCAAGTGATAGCTTCCGAGTAGGTGAAAATAATGCCATTCATTCTTTTGGTCATGCAAATGGCAAGTATCATTTGATGGGCTGTATGCTCAGTGCGGCTTCTTGTCAGAAATGGTGGTTGGAAGATATTTTGGGAACCGAAGATTACCAAAGTGAACAGAAGGGTATAAAAGGAATAGGAAACAATATGGTTTATTTTCTTCCCTATTTGATGGGTGAACGTTCGCCACACAATGACTCCAACGTGCGAGGTGCTTTTTTGGGGTTGGGGTTGGATACTACGAGGACACAGATGATGGAATCGATCTTTGAAGGTGTATCTTTTGCACTGAAGGATTCACTGAAAATTGCCGAATCACTTGGTATTGAAATAAAAAAGACGAAACTCTGTGGAGGTGGGGCAAAAAGTCCCGTCTGGCAGAAGATTCTTTCAAATGTTTTAAATCTTAACATAGAGATTTTAGAGACTGAAGAAGGGCCTGCACTTGGTGCTGCAATCCTTGCTGCGGTGGCTTGCGGTGAGTATGCCTCTGTAGAGGATGCGGCCCACTCCATTGTAAATGTAAAGAAAATAATCACTCCAAAAGTAGAACTGGCGGATGTGTATCAGAATAAATATCAGATATTTCGCAAGTTATACCCATCAATAAAAGGAATCCTGTGAACTGATAAGAGAATTTCTTTTATCTCACTTTATTCATTTTTCTCCCTCATGAACAGATCTCCGACATTGTCGGAGATCTGTTATTTGCATTCATTTTGAAGTATGCAGTATTTTAACTTGTGTTTTACCTTTAAGCTTGACTATTTCTTCAGTTTCTCAATTTCTTCTTCTACTTCCTCCGCGCCTTCAGCGTAGAATTTTTCCTCATCGGGGTCGAGCTCCTTAAGCAATCTTAAAAACTCACCGGCATGAACTCTTTCTTCATCAGCTATATCCTTTAATACTTCGATTGCCAGTTTGTTGTCAGTCGATTCAGCTAATTGCATATAAAGCTGAACGGCTTCGTATTCTGCTGCAATCATAAACCTTACGCATCGAATCAGTTCCTGTTCACTAATTTTGTGCTCTTTAGCAAGACCAGAAAAAGGATGTCCAAAATCAGGCATATTTGTTACCTCCTTAATAAAAATTATTTTATATCAAAATTATCAGTACTTTTCTACAGATATATTTCTATCTCGCTTTCTTCAACTAATTTTTCTACCAGTTCTCCTATTTGTTGTTGCTCTTTCATATACTTTATTTCAGCTTCCAGCGAGCTCTTCATTTCTTCATATAAAGGTACTTGCAAATTGGAATCTTCTGCTTCTTCGTTTCCTGCTGTTTCGGCTTGCAATTCCATTTGGAGCTTATACTGCTCATACATTTCTTTCATTTCTTCTTCAGAAACTGTTACTTCCTTTATTTCACTTTCAATAAAACTATAAATTATATATTGATCTCTTATCATATTTTGTAGCTCATTTTCAGTTAGACTATTTTCTTGCAATGCGGTTTGAAATTCTTCTTCAGAAGGATATTGGTTCTTTATATTTTGCAGTTCTTCATTGATTTCATCATCAGGTATATCCAATTCCTCTTCTTTTTTCATGGATTCCTGTTTCAATACTTCTTCATGAATTAAACTATCAATAGCTTGCTGTTCTATCTGTTTTAATATCTCTTCCCCATTTTCTCCATCTAAAGAAGCTCCCATCTGATGATACTCAACAGTTATCTGTGAAACGACACTATCAAATGCTTCTCTTTCAATATTTATACCATTTACAGTGGCGACTATATCATTTTTATCTTTTGAATCGTTATTATCAGAGGTGCAGCTAACTGTTGAAATTAGGAGGATACTTATTAGTAACATTATACATATTTTTTTAATAAACATTTTAACGCCTCTCATTCTATTAATTTATGTTGATGTCCATACTAACATATTGCTTAATGGATTTCTACCATTTAATCAAAATTTAATATTATTCTTATTTCTTGATGATTTCCAGACATGATGTTAAAATACATACTAAATATTTTGATAAAAATATAAAATTTTATTAATTCAAATAATAATGTCTAATGTTGAGGGAGTGGAAGGATGCCTAAAAAAGAAATTATTGAAGTATATTTGGTAAG
>CAZKKX010000038.1:0-18518 GCA_964553505.1 uncultured Eubacteriales bacterium
TTGATGTTGAAATATTCCAATCCAATCATGAAGGTGAAATCATAGATAGAATTCATCAAGCAGAAGAAAAATATAGGGGTATCGTTTTAAATGCAGGTGCTCTTTCACATTACAGTATTTCTCTAAAAGACGCCATAAAGGCAATAAACATTCCTGTTATTGAAGTTCATTTATCCAATATATACAACAGAGAGGATTACAGGAAAGTATCTGTAATATCAGACGTATGTATAGGGCAGATATGTGGTTTTGGATATAAAAGTTATTTGCTTGGTATTGCTGCTCTAATAGAAAATGATGAGGTATAATGTTTTAATGTTATATGAATAGAAATGAGATAAACTGCTGAAATATTTCAGCAGTTTTTTTTGTAATATACAAAAAAAACAAGCATAAATTTAATCATAGAATGAAAAAAGTTTAAGGAGAGAAAAGAGCCATGATCATCACACTTAGAAGGTCAACGATATTTAAAGGCTTGATTATTATATTGATTATTATTGTAGCTATTGTCTTTTTTCAAGAAGATGTATTAACTGCTTCGAACGCAAGAAGAAGACTTCCGATTTATTCGGTTCAAACCGATGAAAAAAAGATTGCCATCAGTTTTGATGCTGCATGGGGGGCTGACAGCACTTCTGAAATAATGGACATCTTGGACCAATATCATGTAAAAACTACATTTTTTTTAGTGGGTTTCTGGTTAGATAAATACCCTGATAAAGCAAAAGAAATACATGAGAGAGGGCATGAAATCGGAAACCATTCTACAACACATCCTCATATGACACAGCTTTCAAAAGCACAAATTGCTGCAGAATTAAACAAGACAGGAAATAAAATAAGAGCAATTACCGATAAACAGCCGGATTTATTCAGACCTCCCTTCGGAGATTATAATAATTGTTTGATTGAAACAGCCGAAGAAAATGGCTATTACACAATACAGTGGGATGTGGATTCCCTTGATTGGAAGCAAATAGGAAGCATACAAATAGTGGACCGGGTTGTACGAAATGTTAAGAATGGTTCTATTGTTCTATTTCACAATAATTCAGAGTATGTGTTGGATTACTTGCCGCAGATACTAAATAAGTTGAAATCAGAAGGGTTTGAAATTATTCCGGTAGGAGAATTAATTATAAGAGATGATTTCTACATGGATCATACAGGAAGGCAGTGTAGATCAAATAAATAACAAAGCAAATATATTCATATTTGATGATGTGATTGAATAAGATATTTAGAGATTACGAGAGATGCGGGAGTGTGGAAAAATGGGGGATAATAATCTGACAACCAATAGCTGTATCATTACAGGTGAAATATACTCGGAGCCTGAACTTGGCCATAAATCATATGGGGAAGGTTTTTATACTTTTCAAATAAAAGTTGAAAGGTTGAGCGGATATTGTGATATAGTACCGGTGACAGTATCTGAGCGGCTAATTATAGATATTGATATGAAAGTTAAAACATTGATACAAATCAATGGTCAGCTTCGCACTTATAATAAATTGGAGGAAGATAAAAATCGGTTAATTATTACAGTATTTGCAAGAGAGATTAATATGGTTCCTCCTGATGAATTGATAAAAAACCCTAATAAAATTTTTCTTGAAGGATATGTATGTAAAAAACCGATTTATCGATTGACGCCTCTCGGGAGGGAAATATGCGATATAATGTTGGCAGTGAACAGGGCTTACAATAAATCCGATTATATACCTTGCATTGCTTGGGGGCGGAATGCAAAATTTTCTCAGGTGCTTGATGTGGGTGCTCATATAAAAATTTGGGGGCGTATTCAGAGTAGAGAGTACAAGAAAAAAATAGATGAGGATACTGTGGAAACAAAAATAGCGTTTGAAGTATCCATATTGAAAATGGAAAGCTGTGAAGAATAAATAGGTTACGAGCAACAAACCTTGAACTTCAGACCTCGGACTCCAGACTAGGAACCGCTAACCACTAACCTCTAATTTAATCTATAATCTATAATCCATAATCCGTATCTATAAACTGTTTTTTAGATATAAGAAATACTTATATCTTATTTTATTTTTAAGAGAAAAAAGGACATTTTTGTTGCAATCAACTATGATGTTATATATACTATTAGTACCAGGTACTAATAATGCTTTGGAGGCACTAAAATTGAAAAGTAAGAAAAATGTAAGACAACAAGAATTGAAAAAGATTATTGCCGAGACACCTTTTGTGTCAGATGAAGAGTTGAGTGAAATGTTTCAAGTGAGTATTCAGACCATCAGATTGGATCGACTTGCAATGGGTATTCCGGAGCTGCGAGAGAGAATGCGAGCGGCAGCGCAAAGAAATTATTCAAAAATTGTTGGTTTAGGAATATCCGAGCTGATTGGAGAGATAATAGAGTTGGAAATTAATGGTCATGGCATTTCGTTTTTGGAAGCTAACAGAGAAATGACCTTTGAAAAAACAGATATTGTAAAAGGTCATTATATCTTTTCTATGGCTGAGTCATTGGCATTAGCAGTTATTAATACAAAAGCAGCGCTAACTGGTGTGGCTAATATGAAATACAGTAAACCGGTGAGCGTAGGTGATAAGTTAGTTGCAAAAGCAGAAGTATTCAGGCAGAGAAATAAAGATTATATCGTACATGTTAAGATAACTGTAAAGCAGGAGCAGGTTTTCAGAGGAAAATTTATATTGGTTCCGATATTGAATTAAAAGGAGGAAGACCTATGAGAATTGCTGTGGACGGAATGGGAGGAGACCATTCACCGCATGAAATAGTAAAAGGATGTATTGATGCTCTAACAGATTTATCTGAGCATATTTTTTTAATATTAATAGGAGATAAAGCACGAATACAACAAGAATTGGAAAAGTATGCGTATGATCATTCGAAAATAAGTGTAGTTCATACAACAGATATTATTACTAATGATGATCAACCCGTGAAAGCAGTTAGAACAAAAAAAGATTCTTCTTTAGTGGTAGGGATGAACATGTTAAAGAACAAAGAAATAGATGTGTTTATATCTGCTGGGAATACCGGCGCCTTAATGACAGGCGCATTGTTGATTTTAGGCAGAATTCCCGGAATTGAGCGGCCGGCGCTTACGGCGGTATATCCCAATCCGGCTATTAATAAAGCATGTCTATTGTTAGATGTTGGTGCTAATGCTGAGTGTAAGGAAACTCATCTTTTACAATTTGGCATTATGGGCAGCATTTATTGTGAAAAAGTTCTGTATATCGGAAAACCAAGAGTAGGATTGGTAAACATTGGTACCGAGGCAGGAAAAGGAACACCGGTTATAAAAAAAGCCTATCAAAATTTTGAAAAGGCAAATCTAAATTTTATTGGCAATGTAGAAGCCCGTGAGTTACAAAATGGTGTTGCAGATGTTATTGTATGTGACGGTTTTGTTGGCAATGTCATCTTAAAATTATCTGAAGGGGTTGCACTGGCATTCGTCCATTTGATAAAAAACAAATTAAAAGAAAGCCTGATTGCAAAAATTGGAGCTTTGATTCTTTATGGAAAGTTGAAAGACCTTAAAAAGGAACTGGATTATTCAGAGTACGGGGGAGCACCTATATTAGGGGTAAAGGGCGCTGTTGTCAAAATACATGGTTCTTCAGAAGCGAATGCAGTTAAGAATGCAATTCTGAAAGCGATTCCATATGTTGAAAACAATGTTGTGGAAATTATCCATGATGAAATTGTGAGTTTTCAAAGCGATAATTCAGAGGAGGTTAATGATGAGTAAAGCAGCAGGGATTATTGGCACAGGTAGTTACTTACCGGAAAAGATTGTTACGAATTATGATTTAGAGAAAATAATGGATACAAACAATGATTGGATTGTTGATCGAACTGGAATTGAGCGCAGGAGAATAGCCGATAAAGACGTTGCGTCTTCAGATTTAGGAGTTAAGGCGGCATCTTTCGCTTTGGAAGATGCCGGAGTAGAGGCAGAGGAAATAGACTTGATTATTACAGCAACATTATCACCAGATATGAATTTTCCTTCAACAGCTTGTATCATCCAAGAAAGAATCGGTGCTTTTAATGCAGCAGCATTTGATCTTGAAGCTGCATGCACCGGATTTATTTATGGTTTAACTACCGCAAGAGCTTTTATTCTGTCAGGTCAAGCACAAAAGGTGCTGGTTGTAGGTGTTGAAGTATTATCAAAGCTTATAAATTGGGAGGACAGAAAAACAGCTGTAATTTTTGCGGATGGTGCAGGGGCTGCTGTGGTTTCAAACGTTGAAGGAAATGAAGGAATTATTTCTACTGCTCTCGGGGCAGATGGAAAAGGCGGCAAGTTTCTTTATATGCCGGCAGGTGGTACAAGAATGCCTGCGACTCATGATACCATTGAGAAGAAACAACACGCCATTATTATGGATGGAAGTGAAGTTTTTAAATTTGCTTCAAGAAAAATGGCAGAAATATCTGAAACGGCGGTAGGGAAATGTGGACTGTCATTAAAAGAAATCGATTATATGGTTCCCCATCAGGCGAATATCAGAATTATTAAGAATGCAGCAAAAAGAATGAATATACCTATGGATAGAGTGTATCTGAACATACAAGAATATGGAAATATGTCTGCTGCATCTGTACCGGTTGCATTGGATGAAGCCGTTAAAAAAGGTTGCATTAATAATGGTGATAATATACTTCTTGTTGGTTTCGGAGCGGGATTAACATGGGGCGCTGCTGTCATAAAATGGGGCAAGTGAGGTGGAGATAATGAAGCGAGCCTTTTTGTTTGCTGGGCAGGGATCTCAATATGTAGGAATGGGAAAAGAATTATGCCGGCAATATACTGAAGCAGAGGAAACATTTAATGATGCTTCAGAGGCACTTGATATGGATATGAAACAGTTGTGTTTTTATGGTCCGGAGGAAGAATTGAAAAAAACTGAAAATACACAGCCGGCTGTATTAACTATGGATGTAGCAATTTCAAGAATAATTTTTAATAAGGGTATAAAGCCGGATGCTATGGCAGGACTGAGTCTTGGAGAGTACGCTGCATTGGTGATGTCAGGTGTATTGGATTTTAGAGATGCGGTCATACTTGTTAAAAAAAGAGGAAAATATATGCAGGAAGCAGTTCCGATTGGATCAGGTGCAATGGCAGCAATAATCGGACTTGAAAGAGATGTGGTTAATGAAATTGTTAAAGAGGCTTCTGAGAAAGGCATTATAGAGCCTGCCAATTATAATTATCCGGGTCAAATTGTAGTATCGGGAGAGAATGAAGCCGTTCAGTGTGTCAGTGATATAGCTTCAAAAAAAGGAGGCAGATCGGTAATGCTTCCGGTTAGTGCACCATTTCATTGTTCCATGCTGCAAAAGGCTGGCGATAAGCTGGCTTCAGAGCTTGGAAATATCAATATTCATCATTTAAAAATACCGGTTATGTCTAATGTTACCGCTGATTATTATACCAATGAGAATATAAAAGAATTGTTGATAAAACAAGTAAGCCATTCGGTTTTGTGGGAAGATACAATTATGAAAATGTTGGAAGAAGATGTCAATCAATTTATAGAACTTGGACCGGGGAGGGCCCTTACGGGTTTTGTTAAAAAAATTACTAAGAAAATGAATAGGGATATTTCTTTTTCAAATGTAGAAGATGAAAATACCTTAAAAGTACTTTTGGAAAAAATGAAAGAATAGTAGGTGATAATATGTTACTTGAAGGAAAGAAAGCTATTGTGACAGGAGGATCAAGAGGAATAGGAAGGGAAATAGCTATTAAGCTTGCACAGTCAGGCGCAGATGTAGCAGTAAATTATAACAGTAACCGAGATCTTGCCCAAGAGGTTGTAGAAAAATTAGGAGAAATTGGGAGAAAATCATTTTCTGTTAAAGCCGATGTTTCAAATTATTCCGAAGCCGAGCAATTAATTCAAAGGGCAGAATCAGAGTTTGGGCGGATTGACATTCTTGTAAATAATGCTGGAATTACTAAGGATGCTTTATTGATTAAGATGAAAGAAGTGCAATGGGATGACGTTATTTCTGCAAATCTAAAAAGTGTTTTCAACTGCACAAAGGCTGTGTCGAGATTAATGATGAAGCAAAGGCAAGGAAGGATAATTAATATTTCTTCGGTGGTAGGCATAATTGGAAATGCAGGGCAAGGAAATTATTCGGCATCAAAAGCCGGAGTAATTGGATTTTCCAAGACTACAGCTCGGGAGCTTGGAGCGAGAGGTATTACAGTTAATGTGATAGCGCCCGGATATATACAAACGGACATGACGAATCAATTAACCGATAGTATGAGAGAGCAGCTTTTAACTCAGATTCCCTTAAAGCAATTAGGATCTACTGAGGATGTTGCAAATCTTGCCAAATTCTTAGCTTCAGATGAGGCTTCCTATATTACCGGTCAGGTAATACATGTTGACGGTGGAATGGTAATGCTTTAATTAAAAGGAGGAAAAAATGATGAAAAGGCGAGTTGTTGTTACCGGTATGGGTGCAATTACACCTATAGGGTTGGATGTAGATAATTACTGGAATAGTTTAAAAAAAGGCGTTTCAGGGATTGGATATATTACTAAATTCGATACTTCACAATATGATGTAAAAATTGCTGCTGAAGTTAAAGGGTTTGACAGTGAAAAATATCTTGAAAAGAAAGAAGCAAGACGAATGGACTATTTCTGTCAATATGCAGTAGCAGCTGCAGAAGATGCTGTACAGGATAGTGGGTTAGATTTCAATAAGTTGAATGCCGACAGGGCCGGAGTAATTATCGGATCTGGCGTAGGAGGCATGGTAACGGTCCAGAATGAATTTATGAAATTATTGGAGAAAGGACCTAAGAGGGTGAGTCCGTTTTTTGTACCAACTATGATTTTAAATATGGCTTCAGGACACGTATCCATTCGTCATGGTTTGAAAGGACCCAACTCAGCTGTTGTTACTGCCTGTGCAACTTCTACAAATTCTATTGGAGATGCTTTTAAAATTATTCAGAGAAACGATGCGGATATAATGATTGCAGGAGGTACGGAAGCAGCGATTTGTGAATTAAGTATAGCGGGATTCACATCAATGAAGGCGCTTTCAACCCGAAATGACGAGCCTTTGAATGCCAGCAGACCTTTTGAAATAGAGAGAGACGGATTTATTATGGGTGAAGGAGCAGGGGTGCTGATATTGGAAGAATTGAACCATGCTTTGAAAAGAGGCGCAAAAATATACGGAGAGGTTTTGGGATACGGAATGAGCGCAGATGCTTTTCATATTACAGCACCTGCCCAAGATGGCACCGGAGCAGCAAAGGCTATGGAGAATGCATTAAAAGATGCAGGCATAGCTTATAATAAAATTGACTACATCAATGCTCACGGAACATCAACGCCTTTAAACGACAAGGTTGAGACCATAGCAATTAAGAATGTATTTAAAGAACATGCGCATCAAATCCCGATAAGTTCAACCAAGTCAATGACAGGGCATTTATTAGGAGCGGCAGGCGCAGTAGAAGCCATTGCAGCCATAAAAAGCATTAATGAAAACTATATTCATCCCACCATTAATTATAAAACGCCGGATCCTGAATGCGATTTGGACTATGTTCCTAATAAAGGACGTGAAATGCAGGTAAATTATGCAGTTTCAAATTCTTTTGGCTTTGGAGGTCATAACGCTTCATTGGTATTTACAAAATTTGACTAACATTATTTGGTTTGTATGATATAATATATATAAAAAAATGCAACGATACAGGTGAAGTTATGAATGACAGAAATAAAGAATTAAAAGAATTCATGAAAATAATTGGATATGAGTTTAATAATATGAGCTTGCTGAACAGAGCGCTAACTCACAGCTCTTATATCAACGAAAAAAGAGGTGCACAGAAAGAAAATAACGAGAGGTTGGAGTTTTTGGGGGATGCGATATTGGATGCTGTCATTTCCGAATATCTCTACAAAAAGTCAGACAGCTACGAAGAAGGCGACCTTACGAGAATGAGAGCGAGTATTGTTTGCGAAAGCTCTCTGGCAGAATGTGGAGCCGGTTTGGATATGGGGAAGTATTTTTTGCTGGGAAAAGGAGAGGAAAATACCGGAGGAAGAACCAGAAGCTCTATTTTAGCGGATGCACTTGAAGCACTGTTTGGAGCCATCTATTTAGACGGCGGATGGAAAGAGGCTGAAAAGTTTATTTTGAAATGTTTAGGAGGTTTGATTAATCAAGCAATTACAGGTAAATTGCATTTGGATTATAAAACCAGACTCCAAGAAGTCGTGCAGTCTAAAACGGATCTAAATATACATTATGAAACAGTTAAAGAAGAGGGTCCGGATCACAATAAGACTTTTTATGTTGATGTGATTATAGGTGAGGAAGTTAAAGGCAGCGGGAGGGGCAGAAACAAAAAAGAAGCTGAGCAGAACGCAGCAAAAGATGCCCTTCACAGGACGAACATTAAAAGAATTAACTAAAAAACTCTATTTAAGCAACAATATGACCAATCAAAGATTGGAGAGATTGTTGAAAAAGCCTACAATCTTCAGGCTTTTGAAAAATTCGAAGTTCAAGGCGCGCTGAGAGCGAGTAGCGGAGCTTACTTCAGGTAAGTGAGCATGTTCGCTTGAAAGCAGCAACGCAGAAATTCGGAGATTTTCAACAGCCTGACCAATTAAAGATTGGGGAGTTTCCACAGAGCGAATGGCAAAGATTTGAAAGAGGGCTTCAATAATTGAGAATTGAAGGAGGATTTTGGTTAAAACAGAATCTTCCTTATTGTTTTATTATGACAAATTGGCAGCATTTATAAACCGGCAGAACAGCATGTGAAATCCATATGTGCGTATATAAAAGTAATATCCCACTAATTATTTTGCAAAATCGTTTTAAAGTATATTATAATAATATAATTGATATATTTCGAGGATACATATTATTGCTTGTGAATCCACAATTTCAGATATTTTCAGACATGGGGGGATTTCGTTGTACTTTAAAAAAATGGAAATACAGGGGTTTAAATCTTTTGCAGAACATGTAAATGTAGAGTTTCATAATGGAATCACATGTATTGTCGGACCTAACGGAAGTGGGAAAAGCAATATTTCAGATGCTTTAAAATGGGTTTTGGGGGAGCAAAGCCCCAAGTCATTACGTGGAAATCGCATGGAAGATGTTATTTTTTCCGGAACAAGTACAAGAAAATCAAGAGGAATGGCAGAAGTAACTTTAATCATTGATAATTCTTCTGATATATTACCTATAGATTTTACGGAGGTAGCCATAACAAGACGTATGTATCGGTCAGGCGAGAGCGAATATTACATCAATAATAACATATGCCGGCTTAAAGATATACGTGAATTAATTATGGATACAGGAATAGGAGTTGACGGATACTCTATTATCGGACAGGGTAAAATCATGGAAATCATCAATAGTAAACCAGACGAGCGACGAAAAATATTTGAAGAAGTTGCCGGAATAGTTAAATATAGAACTAAAAAAAGTGAAGCAGAAAGAAAACTAAACTCCACAAATCTGAATCTTCTAAGAGTCAATGATATTATTTATGAGTTGGAATCCAGAATTGAACCATTAAGAGAAGAAAGCGAAAAAGCAAAGGAATACATATCATTAAAAGAACGTATAAAAACCATAGAAATAAATTTGACGCTGAGAAATATAGAGATAATTGAAAGTCGGATGAGTGGTTATAAAGACGAATTAGACAGTCTGAATAAAGAAATCAGAGAGATCGAATCAAAAAAGAAAGATTTAGATAAAACAGTTATTGAATATAAAGACAAAAAAGAACATAAAGAAGAATCAATACAGACCCTGCAAGATTCATGCATGAACTTGTTTCAGGAAATCAATGAAGCAGAAAACCAGAAAAAGATTAATGAAGAAAAATTTTCTGCATTTGAAAAAGACCTTAGCAGATTACAGTCGGAAATCATTGCTTTAGATGGAAAAATAGAAATAGAGAATAATACTATTGATAATCTCAGAAAAAAGAAAGCAGATATAGAATCAAGTTTAGAACAGTTTGCCGAACAAGAAAAGATCAAGGTAAGCCAATACAATAATCTGCATAACAAACTTGCAGAGCAAGCAGATATGGTAGAATCGGAAAAAGGAAAAGTATTTGAACTTTATAATACTATTACTGCAAAGAAAACAGAAATTGCCAGTATTGACGGTCTGAAAAACTCTTTAGCCAAACGTAAAAGGCAAATACTTGATGAGCAGGAAAATAAAAAAAACCAGAATATCGAAGTTATCAACAGATACAATGAACTTCTCAGAGAAAAAAAATTATCTGATGAAAAATTAGAAGATTTAGAAAAAGAACAAAACATGAAAAAAGAAGTATTAAATGAAAATAGAAGTATAGAAGGACAGATGACAGAGGAATTGGCAAAAATAAAAAATCATATTGATGAGACATCTGCTCGATATGGTGTGTTAAAGGATATGGAGAATGATTTTGATGGGTATAATCATGCAGTAAAAAAACTTCTTAAAAATATGGACAATAGTAATGGGATACATGGTGTTGTGGCAGATTTGATTGAAGTTCCTGAGGGATTTGAAGTTGCGATGGAAACCGCATTGGGCGGTGCATTACAGAACATTATCTGTCAGAACGATGTTAGTGCAAAATGCGCAGTTGATTTTCTTAAAAAGAATAAGGGAGGAAGGTTGACCTTTTTACCCATAGACACTATTAAAACATATAGAAAAACTCAAAAAGAAGCATTTTATAAGATGTCTGGGTTTAAAGGCTTTGCAGTAGAATGTATTAAATATGATTCTGTCTATACTGATATTATGGAATACCTTCTGGGACGAGTAATAATAGTTAATAACCTCGAGAACGCAATTCGGATGTCTAAAAAAGCGAATCAAAACATAAGAATTGTAACTATGGACGGAGATACAATCAATTCCAGTGGCGCAATAACGGGAGGAAGCTATAAAAAGAGTACCGGAAGTATTCTTGTCAGAAAAGCAGAAGCTAAAAAATTAAATCAACAAATAGTTAAATATAAAAAGGAATATAATAATCTTAATGAAAAGATACGTGAAAAGAGAAACAAAATCAAAGAAATAACAGAATCACTCAATGAACTGGATAATTCAAATAAAGAAATACAGGCAGACATAATATTTTATGAAAAAGAAATGCATAAATTTGAAAATGACATTCAGCTTTTTTCTGATAATGAAAAGAAATGGGAGAATGAGAAAAGAGATATAGAAAATGAAGAATTGAAAACAATTGAAATGATGAAATGCTTGAGAGAAGACATTGCATCTTTGCAGGTAGAGGTTGATTCTATCGAGAAGGATACACAAAATCATATGAAACGGTATGACGATGACAAATTACAGTTAGATGAAATGACCGATGCAATTACAGATTTAAAAATGAAAAAAGCCGCTTTGGACAAAGATGCATCCAATATCACTGAAAATATTCAGCGTATAGAGAAATATATAAACGAAATTACTCTGGAAAAGCAGAATAAAATAAAGACCATAGAAGAAATAAAAACATCAAGAGCTTTTCTTAAAAATAATTATACGGAAACAGAAGATACCATAGTTCGAAAAAGGCAGGAAAAAGAGACGCTGGAGACAGAAATTAAAGGACTCATTAAGGAAAAAGAATCGGTTTCTAAAGAATTGGATATTTGTTTATCCAATAAGGAAAAAATGGACAGGGATATATATAACTTTCAAATGAAAAAACATGACATGGATATCAAAATAACAAAAAGTGAAACTCAGATCGATTCACTAAAAGACAAGCTTTGGGACGAATTTGAAATATCCTATATTCAAGCCATTGAAGTTAGAAAAAAGGATTTCAAGTATACTTCTGAAGCAAAGGATGCAAAAGAAATAAAGGAAAAACTCAAGAAATTGGGTGAAGTAAATATAAGTGCAGTTAAAGAGTATGAAACTGTAAAAGAAAGATTTGATTTTTTGATGGAACAAAGAAAAGATCTTTTGGATGCCACAGAGTCTCTTAATTCTATTATTGAAGATATGGACAAAACAATAAAAATAAATTTCAAGGAAAGCTTTATAAAGGTTGCTGATCTTTTTGAGTCGATTTTTAAGGATCTTTTCGGCGGAGGAACGGCAGAACTTCGAATGGACGATAAAAGTAACCTTTTGGAAACCGGCATTGAAATTGTTGCCCAACCGCCGGGTAAAAAACTTCAAAGTATTTCACTGCTTTCAGGGGGCGAAAAAACGCTGACGGCAATTGCACTTATGTTTTCCATATTAAAGGTAAAACCAACACCTTTTTGTATATTAGATGAAGTTGAAGCTGCATTGGATGATACAAACATAAACAGATTTGCCGGTTATCTCAAGAAATTTGACAACATCCAGTTCGTCTTAGTAACGCACCAGAAGGCGACTATGGAATTTGCGGATATTTTATATGGTGTTACTATGCCTGAGCAGGGAATTTCGAAAGTTTTGTCCCTGAAACTTGAAGAAAAAGCAGGATAGAAAGGAGATTATAAGTGACAGAAAAAGACCGAAAAGAGGAAAACAGAAAAAGAACGCTATTTTCCAAATTACAAGAAGGTTTATCGAAAACCAAAAAAGGAATGATGGGTAAATTTGATCAAGTATTCTCTACTTATGGAAAAGTAGATGATGATCTCCTTGAAGAAATAGAAGAAGTTTTGGTAACTTCAGATATCAGTATGAATACAACCATGAGATTAATGGAAGAACTTCGACAGGAAGTAAAAAACCGGCAAGTATCCGACGCATCCCAAGTAAAGAATATTCTGAAGGACATTATGCAAGAAGTTTTAGATAAAGGAGATAGCCATCACTTGATATCTAATAATCCCTTGGTTATTTTAGTAGTAGGAGTTAATGGTGTAGGAAAAACCACTTCAATTGCCAAAATAGCTTATAAATGTCAGCAATCAGGAAGGTCTGTAGTTTTAGCTGCCGGAGACACTTTCAGAGCAGCGGCTGTTGAACAATTGGAAATATGGGGGGACAGACTCGGTATCAACGTTATTCGTCATCAGGAAGGTGCTGACCCGGCAGCAGTGATTTTTGATGCTGTTCAATCTGCCAAAGCTAAGAAAACAGATGTTTTAATATGTGATACAGCAGGACGACTTCATAATAAAAAGAATCTGATGAATGAGCTTGAAAAAATGTACAGGGTATTGAATAGAGAATACCCGGAGGCTGAAAAAGAAACGCTTTTGGTTTTGGATGCTGCTACAGGGCAGAATGCTGTAAAACAGGCGAAAGAGTTTAATGAAATAACCGAAGTTACCGGGATTGTATTGACTAAATTAGATGGTACTGCAAAAGGAGGAGTTATTTTGTCCATTGCAGAGGAATTTAATATCCCGGTTAAATATATAGGCGTTGGCGAGGGTATGGATGATCTTCAGGAATTTAATCCTAAGAGGTTTGTAGAAGCATTATTTTAGATAAAGGTTAAGATATAATCTATGATTTAAAATACCAATGATTTAAGATTTGTGGTTAAAGATTGAAAAGATAAATGATAATACTGAATAGGAAAGTCAAGATAGGCACTATTGTTTTATCAATAATTCCTGTCTTTTCTTTATTTCAGCATTTATCATATTAACTGCCGATATTCGCTAAGAGCATACGGAATTACGCTTATTGAATATTCTTTATATTTAATCAAAGAATAATGAAAGAAATATTAAATAAAAAGAAAACGGGAAAAATAGTTGTATTTATCAACTACTAATTTATAAGATATATAGTAAAAAAATATTTAAAACTTATTTTACAAGTATAAAGAATATAATATAATTGAAGTATACCCCTCCCTTTTAGGGGCAGGATGGCAAAGAGAGGTAGGATAGCAATAACCGGTAGCCGGATTAAGGATAAATCATAATTTATTTTGAAGGAGGTTGTAATGATATGAAAAAGGAAACACTCAGTGTATCAGGAATGACTTGCGCATCTTGTGCAAAGACCATTGAAAGAAATCTCGGCAAGATAGAAGGCATTGATTCCGCTAATGTCAATTTCGCAACTGAAATGCTTTCAGTTGAGTATGATGAAAATATAGTAAATATGCATATGGTGAAAAATGTAGTCATAAAAGCCGGATACGGTGTAATGGAAGAGGATTCAAGCATTATGAAAGAAGTGACTATTCCAATTTCCGGCATGACTTGTGCAGCGTGCTCTAAAGCTGTAGAAAGAGCGTTAAATAAGTTGCCGGGTGTTCAAGAGGGGAGAGTTAATTTTGCTACCGAGAAAGCTAAAATTATATACGATCCTTCAAATATAAAGATGTCAGAAATTAAGGAAGCAATTGTCCGAGCAGGATATAAGGCAATTGAGATTGAAACAGGAGAACAAGTGGATTATGAAAAAATACAGAGAGAAAAAGAAATGAAGTCATTATGGGCAAGGTTTTTGATTTCGGCGATATTCACCGTACCACTATTTTACATTGCAATGGGACATATGTTAGGTCTTCCAATACCGGAATACATTATGCCTGAAATATACCCATTGAATTTTAGTCTGATACAGTTTATTCTGGTTATTCCTACAATAATTGCAGGTTATAGGTTTTACACAGTTGGGTTCAGTAAATTGGCAAAACGTGATCCCAATATGGATTCACTTATCGCTATGGGGACCGGTGCTGCTTTCTTTTATGGATTATATGCGATTGTTCAGATTCTGAATGGAAATAAAGAGTATGCCGGTGATTTATATTTCGAAACTGCAGGTGTTATCATAACGCTAATTTTGTTAGGGAAATATCTTGAATCGGTTACAAAAGGCAAAACTTCTGAGGCAATTAAGAAATTAATGGGGCTTGCACCTAAGACAGCAACTATTCTAAAAGAGGACAAAGAAATAACTGTTTCCATTGATGAAATAGAGGTTGGAGATGTACTTTTGGTAAAGCCCGGAGAAAAAATCCCTGTAGACGGAGAAGTGACTGATGGAAGAACTTCAGTTGATGAAGCCATGCTTACAGGCGAAAGTATACCTGTTGAGAAGAATAAAGGGAGTAGGGTAATCGGTGCCAGCATCAATAAAAACGGAACCATAAAGTTCAGGGCAACTAAAGTAGGAAAAGATACGACACTTGCGCAAATCATTAGGCTTGTGGAAGATGCTCAGGGGTCTAAAGCACCAATCGCAAAAATGGCCGATATAGTTGCAGGATACTTTGTTCCGGCAGTTATTGCTATTGCAGTTATTTCCGCTACTGCTTGGTATATTTCTGGAATGTCAGTTGTCTTTTCACTTACAATATTTATTGCAGTTTTGGTTATCGCATGTCCTTGTGCATTAGGGTTGGCAACACCGACGGCTATTATGGTAGGAACAGGAAAAGGTGCTGAATATGGAGTGCTGATAAAGGGTGGAGAAGCTCTTGAGACTGCGCATAAAATCAACACTATTATATTTGATAAAACCGGCACCATAACCGAAGGAAAACCTAAGGTGACAGACATCGTTACAAATGGTGATGTAAAAGAAGATGATTTGTTACAGCTGTCAGCTTCAGCTGAAAAGGGATCAGAGCATCCACTCGGTGAAGCAATTGTTAATGAATCAAAATCAAAAGAAATAGATTTATTGAATGTAGACAGCTTTGAAGCGATACCGGGTCATGGTATTGAGGTGACAATACAGGAAAAAAGTATATTATTGGGCAATAAAAAATTGATGGAGGACAGAAAAATAGAAATCACGCTTCAGGGAACATCAGACCGATTAGCCGAAGAAGGTAAGACACCTATGTTTATTGCTATTAACAATAAGCTTGCCGGCATTATTGCAGTGGCTGATGTTATGAAGCCCAACAGTAAAAGGGCGATTGAGCAGCTTCATGCAATGAGCATTCAGGTTGCTATAATCACCGGTGATAATAAAAGGACTGCAGAAGCCATTGCAAAACAAGTAGGTATAGACAGAGTGCTGGCTGAGGTATTGCCCCAAGATAAGGCAAACGAAGTGAAAAAGATACAGGGAGAAGGTAACAAAGTTGCGATGGTCGGAGATGGGATAAACGATGCACCGGCTCTTGCTCAGGCGGACATAGGAATTGCCATCGGCTCTGGTACAGATGTTGCAATGGAATCAGCAGATATCGTGCTGATGAGAAGTGATTTAACGGATGTGCCTACAGCTATACAATTAAGCAAAAAAACCATCAGAAATATTAAGCAGAACCTTTTTTGGGCGTTTGCGTATAACACTGCAGGAATACCTATTGCAGCAGGTTTGCTTCTTTTGTTCGACGGACCCAGACTTAATCCTATCATTGCTGCAGGGGCTATGACATTCAGTTCTGTATCCGTATTAATGAATGCTTTAAGACTAAAAGGGTTTAAGCCTCTTAATTAAAAAGGAGATAATACTTGCCGGGACTCAAACCGGTAAAAATTAACTTGGAAGGAAAATCTGCAACAGTTGAGTTGGCGCATGAATCGAAAGGTAGATGTAATAATAAAAATGGCTATAGAAGGTACATGTTATGAAGCAATTGTGAAACAAAAATTTAATCGAAGAATAAGTATTATTGATGTTTAACATGCTTTATGGTATAACAATTTCATGAAGCAGTAAAAATAAGAGGTTAAAGGAAAAGTATTCTATTATATAAATCTTTAAGGAGAATGGTATGCTACACGAATTTTCAAGAGCTGAATCATTGATAGGCAAAAATGCATTGGAAAAACTAAGAGAGAGTAAAGTTGCTATTTTCGGAATTGGCGGAGTCGGCAGCTTTGCAGCAGAAGGTCTTGTAAGATCCGGTGTTGGCAGATTTGTTCTTGTTGATGATGATTGTGTTTGCTTGACGAACATAAACAGACAAATTCATGCAACCAGAAAAACAGTTGGAAAGCCGAAAGTTGAAGTCATGAGAAAGAGAATACTGGAGATAAATCCGGAAGCAGAAGTTGAAACCCATCAACTGTTTTATATGCCGGATCTTTCTGATGAACTTATAAAAAATGATTATGATTATATTATAGATGCTATCGATACGGTAACTGCCAAAATAGATCTTATTGTGAAAGCAAAAAAAGCGGATATTCCTGTTATAAGTTCCATGGGTGCAGGCAATAAAATGGATTCTACAAAATTTGAAGTTTCCGATATATATTCTACTTCTGTATGTCCCCTTGCCAAAGTAATGAGAAAAGAGCTTCGGCTAAGAAATATTGAAGCATTAAAAGTTGTATATTCCAGAGAAAAACCAATCAAACCTATTGAAGGCGAAGAATCCGGTCGTAAAAGCAGCTGCATATATCCTGATGATACCGCAAGAAAGTGTAATGTTAGGCGGCACATACCAGGAAGCATTTCTTTTGTACCGTCTGTAGCCGGACTTATCATTGCTGGAGAGGTTATCAAAGATATTATCAGGCAGGATTAATGTTTTATAAAGATCATTAATTTTCTTTTAGGAGTATAAAAAGTAAAAACCGCAAGTCAAGGAGGAGAATTGTAAATGTCAAAGATTGCAAAAAATTTAACGGATTTAATCGGTAACACCCCTTTGCTTGAATTATCCAACTATAATAAAGCGAACAACTTAGAGGCAAAGATAATTGTAAAACTTGAATACTTTAATCCGGCAGGAAGTATCAAAGACCGGATCGGCTATGCAATGATAAAAGATGCAGAAAATAAAGGAATAATCAATAAGGACTCGGTGATTATCGAACCCACCAGTGGGAATACCGGAATTGGGTTGGCATTTGTTGCTGCTGCAAAAGGGTACAGGCTGATTCTGACTATGCCGGATACTATGAGCATGGAAAGGAGAAGCTTACTAAAAGCTTTAGGTGCTGAGCTTGTTTTAACATCTGGTAATGAGGGGATGCCTGGTGCTATTAAGAAAGCTGAGGAAATTGCAGAAAGAACACCTGGTTCTTTCATTCCACAGCAATTCAATAATCCTTCAAATCCTGAAACACACAGGAAAACAACAGCTGAAGAAATATGGAGAGATACAGATGGTCAATTTGATATTATTGTAGGAGGTGTTGGCACCGGGGGCACTATAACCGGTGTGGGTGAAGCATTGAAAGACCACAAGCCGAGTATACAAGTTGTGGCTGTAGAGCCTTTTGATTCACCTGTTTTGTCGGAAGGCAAAAAAGGTTCTCACAAAATTCAAGGTATCGGAGCAGGGTTTGTACCGAAGATTCTTAATAGAGGAATTATAGATGAAATTTATAAAGTAAAGAATGAAGAGGCATTTGAAACAGTAAAGAATATTTCAAAAAATGAAGGGTTACTTGTCGGTATTTCATCGGGAGCAGCAGCATTTGCAGCGACTCAAATTGCAAAGAGACCGGAGAATAAAGGGAAAAACATTGTTGTTATTTTACCGGACACGGGAGAAAGATACTTGTCTACTTCCTTATTTAATGAAGAATAAACATATTAATAAAGTTTCTTGATTCAGGGCTTGACAGTA
>CAZKKX010000039.1:0-18304 GCA_964553505.1 uncultured Eubacteriales bacterium
ACAAGGGGACAAGGGACAAGGGGACAGGTTCATTGTCCCTTATAATGCTTGAAAGGGACAATGAACCTGTCCCCTTGTCCCTCTATGCTATCTTAAAAGATGTTTAAGTTTTAAAGGATAAATCCAAATACCAGATATAATACTGCTGTTACAACACAGGCAACTATTGCATATGGAAATAGGCACACAGCTTGATCTGTAGGTCTGATTTGTACGGATGTTGAACTCATAATCATCTGTTCTGAGAAGAAACATGCCATTCCGCCGAATACAGCTCCTGAAACAACGCCTCCTAAGGATAAATACACATTTACACCTGAAGCATCTGCCAATGGTGCCACTATCGGAAACATCAATATCATGATGCCCCAGAAATCTATTCCAAAGAAAGCTAAAACAGCAACTATTATAAATGCTAATACCGGAAGAAGCGCTCCGTTTAAATAAGGTTCTACTGAAGTGATTACATACTCCGATAAGCCAAGTTCCTCAACTACTTCCACAAAAATAAATGCCATCATAACAAAAATAGCTATGAATAGCATATCTTTTGCACCTTCAAAGAAATTGTCGAAGAATTCTTTAACCTTCATTTTCTTTCTGGGAATATATAGTAGGAAACAAATTGCCAATGCAAGGAATAACCCATACATAATCTCTTCAGTTGTTATTACAAGCACTATAACCGCCAATATTGGAATTAGAAAATCGTATAGTTTTGGTTCCCCTTTTTCTTTTATTCTTTCTTGAGTTTCTGCAAATTCAGCACCAATTGTGTCTCTTAAATCCTCTGGAAAGGTGCTTCCCGTTTTTTCAACTCTTTCATATGTCTTTTTCAAAGGTCCAAATCTCGGAATAATACCTAATGCCATAAGTGGAACCATAGCGACCATAACAATGGCAAAGAAAATAAATGGTATAAGTTTAGAATACTCAGATATTAGTCCGCCCTCAGCTACACCAACTTCAAGCAATAATCCATAAATAAATGCTGCCCAAGTTGAGAAAGGTAATAGTACACATACAGGTGCACCTGTTACATTTATCGCCATAGCTGTCATTTCTCTTGGCATCTTATGTTTATCGGTTATACCTCTCATAGCAGCACCAATTGTCAAATTGTTTAAATAATCATCAACAAATATTAAAATTCCTAAAACCCAAGTTACTATGAGCCCGCTCTTTTCAGATTTAACAATCTTTTCTGCATATTTTGCAAACCCTAAAGTGCCTCCTGATTCAACTAATAGTTTAATTAAAGCACCAAATAGTATTAGAATAAGTAGAATCCATGGATATACTTCACTTGCCAACATATCATATAGTTTTTCTTCAAATGCATAAATAACATCGACACTAAAGCCATATTGAATGATTAAAGCAAATGCGATTGCAACTAATATTGACTCAAATATTCTTTTTGTCCATATGACGAGTCCCAGCATTATAATCAAAGGTAAAACTGAAAAAATCCCGTAACCTACGTCCATTTATAAACCTCCTTTAAATTATTTTATTAGGTCCGTAAATATTGTTGTTAGGTCTGATTTTCTTGCATAAGTTCGCCATCAACATTTCACTCTGAGATAAAGCTGCCCGAACACTTCATAAATCAGTTTTAAAGCTGCCCAAGATGTAATATCTGATGAATCCAACGGCGGAGATACTTCCACAATATCCATAGCCTTAACGGGCAGCTCTTTAATTATAAATTTTACCAATTGCATCATCTCTCTGGTTGATAGTCCACCGCTTTCAGGCGTACCGGTCCCCGGTGCATAGGCCGGATCTAAGACGTCGATATCAATTGAAAGATATACTGCATCAAAATTTTGATATCTTTCTTTTAGCTGATCCATGACATAGCCTATTCCCTTTTCATAGACTATAGCAGCAGGGATAACCTTTATATCGGGGTGTTCCGCCAAGTACTCTATCTCCTCGGATTCCCATGAGCGAATCCCAATAAGGGATAATCCGTCATCTGCAAGGTTTGAATTCTCTATCGCTCTTCTTTGTGTGCATGCATGGGACCATTTATGACCCTCATATTCATCAAGTATATCGCTGTGTGAATCAAAGTGAATAACGCCTACTTTCTTTCCGGCATGATGATTCAAAAAAGCAATCTCCAAAGGGATGGTTGTGGAATGATCTCCACCAATAAACAGACAGAATTTATTTAACTTTAGCAATCTTCCTGTCTCCTCTTCTATATACTGGTAATACCTCTTCCAATTCAAATCTACTTCAAAATCCCCTTCATCCTTAATGAAAAATTTATTTTTAAATACGATGCCTTCCTCACTTACAGCAGGAAGTACTTTAGATAGCTGTCTAAGTTTGTCAGGTGCCTGACAGGCTCCTTTGCCAACGCTGGCGGCTCCGTCGAAAGGAACTCCTTTAATAATAACATCTGCTCTTTTAATATCGTCTGCTTGCAATTCTGCCCAATTTGCGCCCATTTTTTAACCTCCTATCCATTTTTAAAAATAATAACTGAATTTTTTGAATATTGAAACATACTTAGGTAGTAGATTAAACAATAATTGATACTACTAAAGTAGTATCAATTGATAAGGGACAAGGGGACAGGTTCATTGTCCCGCTATACTACGAAAGGGACAATGAACCTGTCCCCTTGTCCCTTTGTCCCCTTGTCCCTTTAGTGGTCTTTATTTAAAAACATTGTTATTAATTGCGCCCTGCTTTTTATCCCCAGTTTTCCAAAAATATTGTTTATGTGTTTCTTGACTGTATTAACACAGATAGAGGCTTTTTCACTAATTTCAACATTATTATATCCTCTGCAAATCAAGCGAATAATCTCATATTCCCTTAATGTTAGATGATATCTGTCTAAGATCTTTTTTTCTCGATGATTATATAAGTCCGTCGAGTCGATCTCTTTTAATCTGCACTCCATATGAGGAAGAAGTTGTTTAAGAATATACATATCTCTATCTGAAAAATCATTTTTGATTTTAGTCCTATAAAAAGTAACGGCTCCTGCAAAAATACCATCTTCAATAATGCTCATCCCTGCAAGATATACAAATCCGGAAGGCTCTAAATACTCAATATAAAAAGGGCTTTTCTTCCTTATATCCTCATTGATCAAATCTGACTCGCGATAAACAATAGATTCATAATTTGAAAAAACCCATTTTACATAATCAATTTCACCATAGTATGATTCATATTTTTTCATAAACTCTTCTTCAAATTTTTTAGAAAAATTGCTGACAACAACTGGCTCAACCAATTTCAGATATGTAGAATCGTTTACTTCCCCCAATGAAAAATCTGCGAAATCATAATCTATCAGTTTTTTTATTTTCTGTAAAAAGTATAGCCTCATCCCGTCCATATCTTCAATACTGTTTATATGACTGATTATTTCGGAAATCAATTCCCACTCTTTTTCCTGCAGAATCCCCATATGCCTCACCTCGAAATTCACAGCAGTTCTTCCCTAAATCTATCATAAACACTAATTAGTTTTTTTTCAAGAAATAAAATGAAATCTGTTCTGAGTCTAAAACAATACTTTTTATCGACTATCGATTCCTTTAAAATCTGCCAATATCTCTTCTGTAATAGGCGTCTTCAAAATAAATTTTCTCAACATTTTTGTATGCCTTATTCCGTGCTTCTTCTGTTGTCTCTCCCCATGCGGTAACTCCAAGAACACGACCGCCGTTGGTAATGATCCCACCATCTTTCAGTTTAGTTCCGGCATGGAAAACCACTATTTCTTCGTCTATATTGTCTAAACCCGATATGGGTTTACCTTTTTCATAGCTTCCCGGATACCCGCCTGATGCCATTACCACGCAAACTGTTTTCTTTGAGTTCCATACGATTTCTTGATCAGCCAAACGCCTTTCGAGAACACTTTCAATAATATCCACCAAATCCGTATCCAGCCTTGTAAGAACCGTCTGGGTCTCAGGATCTCCGAACCTTACATTGAATTCCAGAACTTTTGGCTCTCCATCCTGAATCATCAGCCCTATAAATAAGATGCCTCGGAAATCAATGTCATCTTTTTTAAAACCTTCAATGACAGGTGTTAATATTTTCTTTTTGATTTTGTTATCCAGTGCTTCATCATATATCAAACTCGGTGAATATGTTCCCATTCCTCCGGTATTAGGTCCTTTATCGCCATCATAAATCTTTTTATAGTCTTGAGCAGATACCATAGGAACAATGGTATTTCCATCAACAAAACACAGGATAGACGTTTCTATTCCCGTCAGAAATTCTTCCACAACAACTTTATCTCCTGCGTGACCAAATATTTTATCTGCCATGATTTCATTAATCGATTTCAGTGCTGCCTCTTTATGTTCTGCTATGACCACACCTTTTCCAGCCGCAAGGCCGTCTGCTTTAATTACCATGGGGTATCCGAAAAGACCTGCCTCTTTTTTGATTTCTTCCAGATCGGTGAATTCTTTATATTTTGCGGTTGGTATTTTATGTCTTATAAGAAAATCTTTTGTAAAAGCTTTACTGCCCTCTAATTGGGCGCACTTTTTATTGGGTCCGAATACTCTAAGTCCCTCTTTTTGAAATCGATCGGATATGCCTTCAGTTAATGGCACCTCCGGACCGACCACCGTGAGGTCCATATGATTATTCTTTGCAAATTGGCATAGAGCTTCTATATCCTCGGCATTAATATTCAGACATTCTGCAAGGTTTGAGATTCCTGCATTTCCAGGAGCACAATATATTTTACTGATTCTTGGACTTTGTGCAAGTTTCCAAACAATGGCATGTTCTCTTCCACCACCGCCGATTACTAATACTTTCATAAGGTATTTCTCCTTTGATCTTGTGTAGTTTTAAGTTTAACTTATCTGAGGTTAGAGGTTAAATCTTAAATCCTTTTCTAACACTCTATCCTTCTATCCCTCTCTTAGGCTCCTCGCGATGACATAGAAACAGATTATGGATTATGGAGTATGGAGTAAGTTAGGGGTCAGAGGTTTAATCTTAGTGTTTAAAGTGACGCATTTTTGTAAAGACCATGGCAATGCCGTACTGGTTCGCTTTTGTGATGGATTCTTCATCCCTTACGGAACCTCCCGGCTGTATGATAGCTGTAATCCCGGCCTTAGCTGCTGCTTCTACGCTGTCTCCGAAGGGGAAATAAGCATCTGAGGCCAACACACTCCCTCTTGTCTCTTCTGTTGCTTGCCGTATGGCATTTTCTACCGCCCAGATCCGATTCACCTGTCCCGGACCTATGCCATTGGTTTTCCCACATTTTGCGATGACAATCCCGTTGGATTTTATATGTTTTACGACCTTCCAGGCAAATTTTAAATCTTCCATCTCTTTTTCCGTAGGTATCCGATCCGTAACCACTTCCAGCTCTTCATCATTAAAAAGTTTCATATCGCTGTCTTGTATTAAAAGTCCTCCCCCGACTTTCTTTATATCCAACGAACCTTCCGATTGTTTCTTTTGAATATCTTCAAGCTCAAGTAAACGAATATTCTTTTTCTGTTTTAAAACTACCAATGCTTCCTCAGTATAGCCCGGAGCAATTACAATTTCCAGGAATATTTTCTGAATCTCTTCAGCCGTTTTTTCATCAATTGTCCTGTTTGCAGCAACAATACCTCCGAAAATAGAGACCGGATCTGCCTCATAAGCTTTTATATATGCATCATATATATCATATCCCGTTCCCACACCACACGGATTTGCATGTTTAACCGCAACAACCGTCGGTTGGTCAAATTCCTTCAAAGTCTCAAGCGCACCATTTGTATCATTTATATTGTTAAATGAAAGTTCTTTGCCGTGAAGTTGTACCGCTTTTACAATAGAACCTTCATTTGGTTGAATCTCCTTGTAAAAAGTTGCGCTTTGATGCGGGTTTTCTCCATATCGCAAATCCTGGACTTTTTCAAAGGTCAAAGTCAGATTTTCCGGAAGTCCGCCATTGATTCTATCCCTTAAATAACCGGCAATCATGGCATCATAGCTTGACGTATGTTCAAATACTTTGAGTGCTAACCGGTACTTTGTATCAGAAGAAATATCTCCTTTTTCTTTTAGTTCCTGGAGGACTTTCTCATAGTCTGAAGTATCACAAATTACGGTAACATCTTTATGGTTTTTAGCTGCAGAGCGAAGCATAGTTGGTCCTCCAATATCTATATTCTCTACCGCTTCTTCTAAAGTAGTATTCGACTTCAATATTGTTTCTTTAAATGGATACAGATTAATGACAACCAAATCAATGGTATTGATATTCAACTGCTCCAATTGTTTTATATGGCTTTCATTGTCCCTGATTGCCAGAATGCCTCCATGAACTGCGGGATGCAATGTTTTTACTCTTCCGTTCAGACACTCAGGAAAATCTGTTACTTCCGAAATCCCTATAACTTTGATACCGTTTTTTGATAAAAGTTTTGCTGTTCCTCCTGTGGATATAATTTCAATCCCTGTTTTTTCAAGTTCTTTCGCAAATTCTACTATTCCGTTCTTATCAGAAACACTGATCAATGCTCTTTTAATCATATGTACCTCCTCTTGCGAGTATTAGATTTAAAATCTGCCCCTCTATCCTTCTGCCCTTCTGCCCCTCTATCCTTTAATGATGACTTTTCGTTCTTCAATATGAAGCCTGCCTTCACAAAAAAGTTTTACTGCTTTTGGAAGCAGTTTGTGCTCCACTTTTAGGACTTTTGCAGCAAGGGTTTCAACAGTATCCTCCGGTTTAACCTCTACTGCTTCCTGAAGTATTATGGGACCTGTATCTGTCCCTTCGTCAACGAAATGTACCGTAGCTCCGGTTATTTTCACACCATACTCAAGAACCGCTTCATGGACCTTTGCACCATAATATCCTCTGCCACAGAAGCTGGGAATAAGAGATGGGTGAATATTGATTATTCTGTTATGATACTTTTCTATGATTTTTTTATCTATGATACTCATATATCCTGCAAGGATAATAAAATCAATTTTTCTTTTATCAAGGACTTCCATAATTTTTTTTGTCCTCATTTCTAAATCAGAAAAATCTTTTTTCCCAATACAGATATTTTCTATACCGCAGTTTTCCGCTCGCTTTAATGCAAATGCATCATCTTTGGAAGAAATGACAATCTCTATAGATCCATTAATGTTTTTATTTTTTATCTCATCAATAATAGTCTGCATATTGGTTCCGCCACCTGATACCATAACAGCAATTCTTAACCCCATAGCTTTACTCCTGAGCCCTGTACAACTTTCCCAATTATTCTGGAATCCTTATATTTATTCAAAAATTTATCCGCATCCATTACATCTATAATCATAATCAAGCCAATACCCATATTGAAGGTAGAATACATTTCATCTCTGTTAATGTTTCCACATTTTTGTATATATTTAAAAATCTCTGTTACTTCCCAGCTGCCTAATTTTATTTCAACTCCTAATCCTTCCGGAAGAATTCTCGGAATATTTTCATAAAACCCTCCCCCTGTTATATGAACAATTCCTTTAATGTCAAAGTTCTTAAAGATATCCAAACACTCTTTAGCATATATCCTTGTAGGCCGAATAAGTGCTTCTCCTACAGTTTCTCCTATTTCTTCAATATAGTCTTCGACACACATATTCATTTTTTCAAAAAAAATCTTGCGCACCAAAGAGTAACCATTGCTGTGAAGGCCTGTTGAAGGTATGCCGATTAATAAATCGCCGTTTTTGATTTTTGAGCCATCAATTATTCTTTTTTTGTCCGCTATTCCAACGGCAAAACCTGCTATATCATATTCGCCTTCTGTGTAGAAATCCGGCATTTCTGCCGTTTCTCCTCCTATAAGAGCACATCCGCACTGCTTGCATCCATCCGAAATACCTTTTACGATGTCTGCAACCCTTTCTGCTTTCAGTTTTCCTGTTGCAATATAGTCAAGAAAAAACAAAGGCTTTGCCCCCTGACAAAGAATATCATTGATGCACATAGCCACACAGTCCTGCCCTACTGTATCATGTTTATCCATCATAAAAGCAATCTTCAATTTAGTTCCAACACCATCTGTTCCGGAAACAAGAACAGGCTCTTTTAAGTCATCTAAATCCAGCTTGAACAAACCTCCAAAACCGCCTATCTCCGTAAGCACATTCTTATTAAAAGTCTTTTCCACATGCTGCTTTATCATCTTCACTGCTTTTTCGCCTTCATAAATATCGACTCCGGCATCTTTATATGTGATTGTGTCCTTCATATTAATCCTACCCCTCCCGTTCTTCAATTCTTAACATTCAACTTCCCTCTATGCTTGCTTATTTAGATTACTATACTGCTACTGGTACTGACAGATACGGTGACACACTCTGAACTTCTAACTTCTTTTTTTCATTCTTTCTCGAAAACATATTTATTTCCTGTCCTTGGTACTTCCATAGGATACTTACCATTAAAGCAAGCAGTACATAATTTATCTGCCGACAACCCTATAGCTTCAATAAGACCTTCTACACTTAGATAACCTAAACTATCCGCTCCTATCATTTTACTAATTTCCTTCACGGAATGATTTGCCGCAACCAAGTGTCTTCTGCTTGGAGTATCGATTCCAAAATAACACGAATACTTAACGGGAGGTGAGCTTACACGAATATGAACTTCTTTTGCTCCTGCTTCTTTTAACATTTTTACAATTTTTCCGCTTGTTGTACCTCTCACAATAGAATCATCGATCATAACAATGCGTTTCCCTTTTATATTTTCTTTGAGAATATTTAATTTTAACTTAACGCTTAATTCCCGCATCCTTTGATCCGGTTGAATAAAAGTCCTTCCTACATACCTGTTCTTTATAAGCCCTTCACCAAAAGGTATTCCTGACTCCTGTGCATATCCGATAGCAGCTACCGTACCGGAATCAGGAACAGCAATGACCATATCTGCTTCGACAGGATATTCTCTTGCCAAAATAATGCCTGCATTTCTTCTTGCCAGATATACATTTGTTCCATCCACAACACTATCGGGTCTTGAAAAATAAACATATTCAAAAGAACAGGCTGCCTTTCTGACCTTGTTCTCATACTGAATACTTTTAATCTCATCGTTTTCGATAATCACCATCTCACCAGCTTCAACATCTCTTACAAATTCAGCCCCCATTACTGAAAATGCACAACTTTCCGAGGACAGAACATAACCATTATCCAGTTTTCCAATACATAAAGGTCGGATACCATAGGGGTCTCGTACACCAATAAGCTTATTACCATAAGTAATTACAAGAGCATAAGCTCCCCGTATTATTTTCGTTGTTTCAACAATAGCATCTTCAATATTTTGATCCCGACTGAACTTTGCTACAAGGCTTGCAATAACTTCTGAATCTATTGATGTTTGGAAAATAACACCATTATCTTGAAGTTCGTCTCTTATTTCTTTTGCATTAACCAAATTTCCGTTATGAGCCAAAGCAAGACTTCCACCTTTGTGATAAACCACTAAAGGCATCGCGTTTACAACATAGCTTTCCCCTGTAGTAGAATATCGGACATGCCCTATTGAAATATCGCCTTGTAATCTTTCTATGATTTCATCATTAAAGACTTCCTGCACAAGTCCCATTTCTTTGTAATATTGTATCTTGCCATTTTTGTTAGATGCAATACCCGCACTTTCCTGCCCTCTATGCTGTAATGCATGCAGTCCAAAATACACGGATCTGGCAATATCTTTCTTTTCCGGTGCATAAACACCGACAACACCACATTCTTCTTTCAATTTATCCCAAGGGGTTCTTTTTGAAAACAATTCTCTTTCGTCACACATAGTATACGCTCCAATCTAAATCAGTCATTACCTATGGTTTATAATGTAATGCCTTATCGGGTTTAACAAAATTAATAATAAAGGTAGAAATTTTACCTTCCTTGTACGGACAGCCCGCAAGAGCTATTCTTTATAATTTTTCACTTACACTGTGCCGACTTGATTCTTCCAAGGACTTCCTGATAGGTCTCTTCAACACTCCCCATATCTCTTCTGAATCTGTCTTTATCCATTTTTTCATTCGTTTCAACATCCCATAATCTGCAGGTATCCGGCGATATTTCATCTGCAAGAATTATTTTTCCGTCGAATAGCCCGAATTCTAATTTGAAATCAATTAATTTCAAGCCTTTATCAATAAAAAAGCCCTTTAGTATTTCATTGATTTTAAAAGTGTATTCTTTAACCGTTTCCACCTGTTCTCTGGTAGCCAGCTCTAATGCATAAATATGGTAGTCATTAATCATGGGGTCTCCCAAATCATCATTTTTATAGCTAAATTCCAGAACGGTTTCCTTTAAAGCCCTGCCTTCTTCTACTCCTAATCGTTTAGACATGGAACCTGCCGCAACATTTCTGATGATAACTTCGAGGGGAAGTATCCTAACGGCTTTTACCAGTGTTTCTCTTTCGCTTAAAAGCTTTACCATATGCGTTGGAATCCCTTTGTCTTCCAATATATGAAAAATGATAGAAGACATCACATTATTGACAACGCCTTTATTTGCTACGGTGCCTTTCTTCTCTCCGTTAAAAGCAGTGGCATCATCTTTGTATTCTACGATGTACTGTTTTTCATTATCAGTTTTATATACTTTTTTTGCTTTTCCTTCATATAGCATTTCAAGTTTTTTCATATGCTATCTCCTCTCTCTGAAAGCCTGATCTTTTTTAACAACCTCTTCTTCCATTTTCTTTTTATAGCCTTTCATCTTCTCCCGAAGATCAGGATATTTTACAGATAAAATCTGTATTGCCAATAATGCTGCATTTTCAGCTCCATTTATTGCCACCGTGGCAACAGGTATACCTTTTGGCATCTGCACGATGGAAAGCAGTGAATCCAATCCATCCATTGTGGATGATTTAATGGGAAGTCCTATAACAGGAAGAGTGGTGTAGGCTGCTAAAACACCCGGTAGATGGGCTGCCTTCCCTGCTGCTCCTATTATGACCTCTACACCATTGTTTTCTGCATTTTTTGCAAAACTTTCAGCTTGATAAGGCGTTCTATGTGCCGATATTATTCTCACATCGCAAATAATGCCAAACTCAAGTAACAGTTTTTCTGCTTTAACTACAACTTCATAATCTGAGTCACTGCCCATAATAATTGCAGCTTTCAATAAAATCCCTCCTAATTGTATATGTTAATCTTATATGTCGTAAATTGCCCTTCATTTATATGCTCATTCTTATCTTATCAACGAAAAAACATTGAGTCAATATAAATACGAATTATTTAGATAATATTATCAGAAATTTGCCTATATAATGCGAATTATAACAAAAAATATATTTAATAATGTTCGTTTTATTGAAAAAACCGGCGATTTTCGCCGGTTTTGGAACAGATTTTAATATATTATTATCCGATATATATTTTGATCAAAAACAATACTGCCACAAAATACATGAGCAAAGATATATCTTTAGCTTTCCCGGAAAGCAATTTAATCACCACATAACTCAATATTCCAAATATTATTCCTTCGGATATACTGTAAGTTAAAGGCATCATGATCATTGCTAAAAATGCCGGTATGGATTCTGTAAAGTCATCAAGAGGTATATCCTTTATTGGTGACAGCATAAACAAACCTACTAAAACAAGTGCCGGTGCAGTTGCCGAAGAGGGAATCATAATAAATATCGGTGAAAATAGCAATGCAATAATAAATAAAACTCCTGTAGTAAGGGACGTCAATCCTGTTCTGCCGCCTTCGGCAACTCCGGAAGCACTTTCAACATACGTGGTAACAGTACTGGTGCCTAAAACCGCACCAACAGTTGTTGCCACCGCATCTGCCAATAAAGCTTGTTTTGCTTTTGGTACTTTGCCACCCTCTTCAAGCATGTCTGCTTTTGTTGCAACACCTACCAAAGTTCCTACCGTATCAAACAAATCAACAAAAAGAAATGTAAAAATAATGATAAGCATATCTAAAGAAAAGATATAAGAAAAATCAAATTGCGCAAATGTTGGTGACAATGACGGAGGCGGGCTGATAACAGCACCCGGAATTTTTGTTATGCCCATGGGAACCCCTATAACAGTAGTAATCAGGATGCCAAGAAATAACGCACCTTTAATCTTTTTTGCAAGCAATATACCTGTAACGGCAATACCTATCAATGCCAGTAAAGGTTCCCCGCTTCTTATATCCCCCAGGGCCACCAGCACCCCGGAACCGGGAATAATTACTTCTGCATTGGACAAACCGATTAATGCAATAAATAACCCAATTCCAACAGATACCGATTTCTTCAAAGACATGGGAATCGAATTAATAATAGCTTCTCTTACATTTAGAAAGGTAAGTATAATGAAAATAATCCCTTCAAACAGTACGGCAGTAAGTGCCATTTGCCATGGAAATCCCAGAGTTTGAACCACATAATAAGCAAAAAATGCATTAAGTCCCATTCCCGGCGCTAATGCAAAAGGCAAATTAGCCGCAAATGCCATTATCAGAATACCAACAATAGATGACAGCGCCGTAGCCGTAAATACGGCTTCAAAATCCATACCGGCTTCAGCCAAAGTTAAAGGGTTCACAATAAGAATATAAGCCATGGTCATAAAGGTTGTAACCCCTGCAAGCACTTCAGTTCTAATTGTAGTCTCATTCTGCGACAACTTAAATCGCTTTTCAAGAAAGCCCGCGTTCTGCATCTTGGTCTCCTTTCTGAAGCAATTAGAACTCCAGATTATTTTACCAGTCAGTATTCCCATTAAAGGCTTTCTATATTCAAAAATATAAGTCTGTTTATTTTATTTAGTGATTATTACGGTCCCACACATATCTCCTACAGGCACATAACCGATACTGCTTTCTTCGCAGAACTGCCGGACAGCTTCCTTTACACCTGTATATTCGTCATTATTGTAATCGTGGACAAATATATAACCTCCCTTGACCAATAATGGATAAAAGTATTTCAACCCTTCATAAGTAGGATTATATAAATCAGCGTCCAGGCTAACAAACACAAAAATGTCTTCAATCTCTTCAGCAGATTCGGGAAAATGACCCTTACAAATAATGCATTGTTCGGGATATTTCATGTTATTAAGTACTCTCGGAATGCTTGTATCAGAAAAAGCGGAATTCTTTGGACTGGAAAAATGACCTTTTTCTTCATACAAAATATCATTTCTTTCAAACCCTTCAAAAGTATCCAACAGATATAAAAGTCTGTCTTTAAAAAGGCTGTTTAGTTTTCTTGCAAATGCGCCTTGATATACACCTACTTCAGCCACATTTCCCTCTAAGTTTTTAGAATAAATCTCATGTGCTGCAAGTTCAAGAGCCGAAAACCTGACATAATCACCATCATTAATGTCAATAAGCCGGGATCTTTTGAGCCTGACCATTTTATTTACAACCAATCGCTCCTGCCTAAGCACTTCTGCATTGTAAATGCTCAGCGTTTCCCTGCCTGCAAAAGAAAGAATATCCCCTGAAAGAAAAGATAAAACTTTCTCTACCTCAACACCAAGTTCCGATAATTGTAATTTAATTTCATCATAGTATTGACTTGCAATAACAATATAATCAAAAGAATGCCTGAGAATTTCAGCCGGAGGAATTACTTTAATACCGTCAATTATACGGTTCCATTTTTCTTTATTATTATCGGAAAAAGCTATAATTTCTGTTTCCCCATAATCTATCACTTTTTTTAGTCTGTTCCAGTTCACTCCTGTTCCAAAAATAATCAATTGCTTCATTCTGTCTCACCTGCCTCTAAAAAATACTTGTCGTTATTAATAATTCTATGACATTGATATTACATATTCAATAAAACAAACAAAATATTTTGAGATATCTGTATTTTCAATATTATAACCATTTTTTTGAATAAGGAATTAGCTATTTGCTATTGAAAAAAAATAAAAAAATAATATAATAATAGTATGATATGACATAATTGGAATTAATGCAAATAAACTGATGCAACTACTATTCTATGCAATAAAAGGGGATGAGAAATGGGTAATATATTTTCGTTTATATCAACAACACATCGTGGAAAAAACATCACTATTTTGTGTTAAGGAGGTTAACTATGAGGGAATATTTTTATGAAGCCCCTGAATCTCTGGACGAATTATTAAGTCTGTTACAAGGGCTAAACAATGCAGAAGTAAAGCTTCTTGCAGGTGGCACCGATTTTGTTCCAAGGCTCTCTAAAGAATTGGATGAGATCCCCAAAAAACAAAAGCCGCCTATGCATATTATTTATCTTGGAAATACGGGAAACAATGAAATCAAAGAGGATTCGGATAACATCTATGTCGGTTCATTGGCTACTTTAACTGGAATAGAAGAAAACAACCTGATAAAACAGCACTTTCCGGTTTTAACACAAGCAATGAAAGAAACAGCAGGGCATACTGTCAGAAACATCGCAACCATAGGCGGTAATATTATGAATGCCTCTCCGGCAGCAGACAGTATTACTCCTTTACTTGTTCTCGATGCTCAATTTGTTCTAACCGGTATAGAAGGCAGCCGTACCATTTCCGCAAAAGATTTCTTTAAAGGACCGGGTTCAACTGCTATTGACAAAAATGAGATACTGACAACAATTGTAATAAAGAAAGGAAAAGGCAAAGCCGCCTTTAAAAAGTTAGGGAGAAGAAAAGCAGAAACGCTTTCTGTTGTTAATGCTGCTGCTTACATCGAAATTGAAAACGGCATCTTCAAAGCTGCAAGACTGGCTCTTGGAGCAGTGGCGCCGACAGCAGTACGTTGTTACAAAGCTGAAAGTAAATTGATAGGAAAGCCTGTAAACCCAGATCTTATAAAAGAAATCTGTTCCGGGGTAGTTGAGGAAATCAATCCGATAGATGATATAAGATCTACCGCATGGTACCGTAAACAAGTCGCACCTGTTATGCTTGAAAGAGCTATTAATCAAGCTTGTAGTGAAGAATAGGGGGGAAGTGTTATGTCAAAAGTTCTAAAATTTGTTTTGAATGGTGTGCCTGTCAAAGTAGTGGCAGATCCACAGGAGACCTTATTACAAGTATTGAGGGAGAAACTTGGTCTGACAAGCCCGAAATGCGGCTGTAATCATGGTGACTGCGGTTCCTGTACTGTACTCCTCAACAACAAAGCAGTAAAATCCTGCATGATCATCGCATTAACTGTGGAAGGGAAAAATGTAGTGACAGTAGACGGATTAAATACCGATGGAAAACTACATCCTGTTCAGCAGGCTTTTCATGAATATGGTGCTCCTCAATGTGGGTACTGTACACCCGGAATGGTAATGGCTGCAGTAGCATTTTTGAATGAAAATTCCAATCCTTCCTATGAAGAAGTAAAAGATGCTTTAGCCGGCAATCTTTGCAGATGCGGCGGATATCAAAAATACGCAGATGCTGTCATGGCTGTTGCAAAAGGCGAATTTGGACCTATTCCGAAAGGAGTGATATAGATGTTTAAAAGCGTTGGTAAAAGAGTTCCCCGTTTTGACGGCATTGGTCATGTTACGGGCAAAACCGTATATCCCAGTGATCTTACTATGCCCGGAATGCTGGTATGCAAAACTCTAAGGAACCCTTACCACTGTACACGTATTCATTTTATCGATACAACGGAAGCTGAAAAAGTACCGGGAGTACATTCGGTCATTACACATAAGGACGTACCCCATAATCTGTTTTCAATGGTTCCGGACCATCATGTTCTGGCCGAAGATATTGCCCGATATAAAGGACAGAATATCGTTGCAGTAGCTGCAGTTGATAAAGCAACCGCACTGGAAGCATTAAGCAAAGTTAAAATAGAGATGGAAGAATTACCCTATGTTACCGACCCTGTAGAAGCCATGAAAGAAGGTGCTCCGAAAGTTCGCCCTGAGGGGAACTTAAGAGTATTTGATGATGAGGATACAGTCAGAAGGATTCGAAGAGGTGATGTTGAAAAAGGATTTGCAGAAGCAGATTTCATAGTAGAAGGAGAATACTGGACACCCAATCAGGAACATGCACCAATTGAAACAACAGCATCTCTCGCCTATTTAGACGGAAATGGCAAGTTGGTTGTCCATTCCAAAACTCAAGGATTATATTTCACATTGGGTGATCTTTCCAACGTATTCCAACTTCCGTTTAATAAGTTGAAAATGGTGGGCTCCACTATTGGCGGCGCTTTCGGTGGTCAAAACAGCATCCATACCGACCATATTGCAGGCATTTTGGCTTTAAGGACTGGAAAACCCGTCAAATTCCATCTGACTCGTGAAGAAGAAATGATGTATACCACCATAAGGAGTGCATGGCGTTTTAGAATAAAAGATGGTATAAAAAAAGACGGTAAAATAACGGCCCGTTATGTAGATGTTCTTGAAGATTGCGGCGCCTACACCGAACTGGGGCTTTATGCTCTTGAAAAGAATGTAAACTATATTGGTGGTGCAAATAAAATCGAAAATCTTGCAATAGACGGAAGACTTGTATACACTAACAAAATGCCCAGCGGCTCAATGAGAGGTTTTGGTGTAAACATCGGACAATTTGCAGAGCAAGTGCAAACAGATAAACTGGCAAGGAAAATAGGCATCAGCCCATTTGAAATAAGATTTAAAAATGCCTTTAAAGAAGGCGATGAAAACCATGTCGGTAATCCTTTGGTTGCAGTATCCGGTATAGAAACTTTACAGGAAGTAGCAAAAATGGCCGGAATCGAACTACCGAAAGAATATCTGGAAATGAGTTCCAAGTAAGGATGGTGATTTGAATGATTAAAAAAGGACGTGGAATTTCTTCTATCTATTACCCAACCGGATTCAACGGAGGCGGCGATCCTGATCATGTATCCTTGCGCCTTAAATCCGATGGAACCATAGATATGACCAATGCGACCTGTGAAATGGGTCAGGGTTTTAAAAGCGTTGCATGTCAAATGGTTGCAGAAGCCTTGGGTGTTTCTGAAGAAATTATTAACATTGATAACTCAAATACAGATACCTGTGCGTTCAGTATGGATACTGCAGGTAGCCGTTCTACCTATATTGTCGGTCTTGCCGGTATTAATGCTGCTCAAGATCTGATTAAGCAGGTAAAAATGTATGCTGCTTCTATGTTATCCTGTGATGTTTCTGAGTTGGAATATGCAGAAGGAAAAGTATTTAAAAAATCCAATGAAAGCGAACAGTTGACATTGGCAGAAATCGGGAGCGGTGCAACATATTCAGGAAAGTTTTTAATGGGACATGACGGTTTTCTTCCCCCGGTAGCGCCTCCACGAGAACCAGGAACAGGCTTTACAGAACCAAGTCGTTCCATGGCATGGGGCGCAGCAGTTGTTGATGTGGCTGTGGATACTGAAACAGGTGTGGTTGAAATTGTCAATTTATTTAATTGCTATGACATAGGGACTGTTATCAATCCGTTATCAGCAGAAGGTCAGGTAGACGGAGGAAATGTACAAGGAATTGGAATGGCACTTTTTGAGGATCTTTCTCCGGACTATCCTGCAAGTATAGAAAAATATACGTCTGACTTTACGGATTATATTATCCCCACATCAATGGATATTCCTTTGAACAGTCAGATTGAGTTTTTTGAAAACTACGATCCATATGGACCTTTCGGAGCCAAAGGCTGTGGAGAAATGGTAACCAATACACAGCCTCCTGCCATCATTAATGCTATTTATGACGCAGTTGGTGTACGGGTAGACAGTTTACCGGCCACACCTGAAAAAATACTGAGATTGCTTACTGAGAAAAATGATTAGATATGATCTACCTTCTAAAAAAATGAAATGGCGATGAAAATATATCGCCATTTCATTTCTTATGAAACTATTAAATGGTTTCATAAATAGCAGCTGAATGGTATCGACCTATGATACCACCAATTTTTGAAATGCCTTCCTTCAGCTTTTCCGCATCAGCATTGGAAAAATTCAGACGGAAGGCATTCTTTTTTTCCCCATTGGGATAAAATGCTTCTCCCGGTACAAAGGCGACATTTTCCTTGATGCATACTTCAAGCAATTCCCTTGATGACCGTGATTCCGGCAGTTCTATCCACAAAAATAGACCGCCTTCCGGCATGGTATATTTTATATCGGCAGGAAAGCATTTTTTAATTGCAGACACCGCAATATCTCTTTTATTTCTGTAAGCCAAAATCAGTTTCCTTATATGTGCTTCTATGTCGAATAATTCCAAATATTTACTGATTTGCCTCTGACTTAAATTCGAAGTATGCAAATCCGAACTTTGTTTCAAAAGAAT
>CAZKKX010000040.1:0-18172 GCA_964553505.1 uncultured Eubacteriales bacterium
GCAGGAATGTACATTGCCGACTACTATATTTTCCGAAAGAAAAAATTAGATGTAATGTCATTGTTTACCAGTGAAAATAGCAAATACTGGTATAATAACGGCATCAACAACAAAGCCATTATTACCTGGATCGCGGCTTCGATTTTACCATTCCTTGGTAAATTTATCCAACCAATCCACTTCTTCTATGATAATGGCTGGATAATCGGTTTCATAATTGCCCTTGTAATCTATCCGGCACTTATGAAATCCGAAACTTCTTCTCTTGTTTCTGATGAAGAAGAAGCCGAAATTACTGAAAGATAAACAATCTTATGCAAAGGGGAAACTTTCCCCTTTGCTCTTACATATTTCGAAAAAATATATCCACTCTTAAAATCTGTGATCTATGTTATATAAAATATAAAATTGAAAATCCACTCATATTATAGGGTATTATTAGATAAATAATAAAAGGAGGCTTTTTTATGGACTTAGTAATTAAAAACGGTACTATTGTAACGGCATCCGAAACCTACAAGGCGGATATCGCTGTAAAAGACGGAAAAATATCAATGATTGCCGAAAGCATTGATTCGAAAAATGCTAAAGTCGTAGATGCATCTGGAAAAATGGTCCTTCCGGGTGCTATTGACGCACATACCCATCTTGCAATGCCTTTTGGGGGAACCATCTCGGCAGACGGATATGAATCAGGAACAAGAGCCGCTGCATGCGGAGGCGTTACAACTGTATTTGATTTTGTCCTTCAGGCTAAGGGCGAAGGTCTTATTGATGCAGTCAAAAGAAGAAACGCATTATGCGAACCGGAAGCATGCGTTGATTATGCATTTCATACTGCTATAACAGACTTAAACGATGATATTCTCAAAGAAATGGAAGAATCTGTAATATATGGCGTTCCCAGTTTTAAAGTATTTATGGTTTATGACTTTGGTGTAACTGATGGTACTTTTTACCAAGTACTCCAAAGATCTAAGGAAATAGGCGCACTTATCGGTGTTCATGCAGAAAACAGGGAAATAATAGACACATTAGTTGCAAATCACTTAAACGAAGGAAAAACTTCAGCATGGTATCATTATGCCAGCAGACCGGAATTTGTTGAAGCCGAAGCCGATAAAAGAGCAATTCATTGGGCAAAAGAATTAAATGCACCTCTTTATATCGTACATCTTGCTAATGCTGAAGGTGTAAAAGCGGTAACAGAAGCTCGTGACGAAGGTTATCCAATATTTGCGGAAACATGCCCACAATATCTACATTTCACTAAAGAAGTCTACAAAAGAGAAGACGGACGTAATTTTGTATGCTCACCTCCAATCAAGGGACAAGAGAGCCAGGATGCATTATGGGACGCAATCAAAAGAGGCGACATTACTACTATAGCTACAGATCATTGCCCATTCCAGTCATTCGAAAAAGACTGGGGCAAGGATGACTTTACTAAAATACCAAATGGTTGTATGGGAATCGAAAATTTATATCCCTACATGTTGAGTGAAGCAAATAAAGGCAGAGTATCTTTTAACAAGGTAGTCGAATTATGTTCAACAAATGTTGCAAAAGTCTTTGGATGTGCGCCACAAAAAGGTATGATTGCTCCTGGCAGTGATGCCGACTTAGTGGTTTATGACACTGAAAAGAATTATACGATTTCTCAGAAAAATATGCATTCGGATATCGACCATACTATTTGGGAAGGTATAGAAGTAAAAGGTTATCCTGTTATGACTTTCTCAAGAGGAAAACTGGTCTATAATGACGGTGAATTTGTTGGATCTAAAGGTTACGGAAAATTTGTCAAATGTAATCCAATCCATTTAGACGGACCCAATTTATAAATATGAATAATGAAAAGTACTCTATATCAACAACTGGGATAGTATTCTTATAAAACATTAGATAAGGTTGGCAGTTCATAAATGCCAACCTTTTTATTTATCCTCTTTTTCAATAAATAACTCGCGTTGTCATAGGCTGGAGATTCTCGCTGTGTTATTAGCCCTCAATTCTTTGAATTATTTCCCTTATCAGCATTCCTAAAGGCAAAACAATAAACAATAACATTCCAACAGGAGTTCTAATAAATTGAATAAGATACCCCAGATAAGGTACTCTTGTGTAGCAAACGCCCGTCACATCTTTTGTTGACACCAATCGTTTATCTTTCGTAGTGTTGGCATCTCCTTTTGTTTCGAAAGCTACAAATTCGTCTGTTTTCATAATTCTTAAAACCCTGTGGGTTATAAAAATATCATCGCTTTTAAAAGTAATGATATTCCCCTTGGTTATCTTATCGGTATTTTCAACAATCCTTAAAAAAATCAGATCTCCTGCCCTCAATGCCGGATACATACTGTCCGATAGTATTACAGCCGGGAGAACGCTTACTATTCTATGATTTGCATATCCGTCAACTATAATCACTGTCATAATAATTACTAAAATCATCATAAAAGTGCTGGTTATGATATTTATTACTTTATTAATCATTAATATCCGGCCTTTATTATATCATTTTACTTCTTTCATATTCACAGACCAGATGTTTTAGAACAATAAAAACAGTTATTGGATTATGGATTAATTTTAGAGGTTTCACATCCTATATATTGAAATTTATATTATAAAATATATTGAATGCCCCCTTAGAGCGTCAATGTTTATGGTGCTTTTTTTGGTCTTTTACTTTACGGGAAGTCATGAGTCCCCCAATTCTTCCTGTTTCCTTAGCTGAAAGTCCGCCCCAACCAACTTGATTAATTTTTTCCGTAAGCCCTAATTCTTGTGCAATTTCATACTTCAATAAATCATTATCCGTCAATTTCTTATTTTTCTTTTTCATAGAATATACTCCTTTTTTGCATTTAGAATTATTTTAAGGAATATATCCTAAATTTATACCATCAAAATTCATTTACTGATTCAAAATGATATTGTAATCACAAGAATATTTATAACCAAATACCCTCCTGTTACGGCAATAACCGGAATCCAGGGCAGAACCCCCGTTTCAGATATAAAAACACAATCTGCGCACACCTCTGTACTTGTCGGGTTTTCACCAATATTGTTTATTAAAAACTTAACTAGGTAAATACATAGCAATGCAATAATTCCAATAAAAATTACACTCCCAATCAAATCTGTTGCATTTATAGTCGTTTCAATATTTGTATCGGATGCCATCATCACTGAAATATACGCCAGTGTCAGTGAAACCATATTATTAGTAATATGCCCGATAACGGCAGCCAGTAAGCTGCCAGTTTTATAAACCAGATATCCAAAAATAACACCTAATACAACAGGTCCTATAAAATTCTGGTAATTGAAATGGAAAATCCCGAAAAGCACTGCAGAAATCACAATGGCATTCTTTCTTCCAAACATTCTGAACTGAGACATTATAAGACCTCTAAAAAGGAATTCCTCGCATATCCCCGCTGATAAAGCCATCACCGGAATATATACAAGATATTGATTGAAATTATTTGGAACAGGCATGGAATTAAAATCAAAATCTATAAATATTCTTAGAAAAAACAAAAAAGAAACGTTCATAAAAAGTACAATAGGATAAAAAAATATTGTTATAAGAACCACTAAAAATCCGTCTTTAACTTTTATAGGTCTAATGCGGATTTTACTTAAAGGTATTTTACAAACCTTCATAAAAATCAATGAAGGTAATAAAATAAGCAGCCACTCTGTAATCAATAGACCACTAATAAGATTTTTTTCCTGTACTATTGTTCCCAATACTAATAATAAAACGGCAGCCAGCAAATAAAATAAATTAATTTCTAATACTCTCTTTGATAATCGATTCATAAGACTTTCCCTTTATAATTCATTTAATAAATTTACATAAGTTTGAATCGCATATAGCAATATTTTGTCATCAAAATCAAACTTTGAACTATGCAGAGGATGAATGTACCCTCTTTTCTTATTGTAACAGCCTAAAAAGAAAAAAAGACCGGGGACCTTTTTCTGGAAGAAGGAAAAGTCCTCTGAAATCATAAACCGACAGGATTCAATATAACAATCTTGACCTACTGCTTTTCTCAAAGCTTTCTCCAAGAATACATCATTATTAACGATCTGATACATATGAGTAAAATCAACCTCAATGCTACATCCATAGATGGTTTCTGTCCCTTCGGCAATTTTATATATTCTTTCGACTATCCTGTCATATATATCATCATTAAAAGCACGCAGTGTTCCTCCGATAGTTACCTCCTCTGCTATCACATTTACCGCTTCTCCTCCTCCTATCTTTCCAAAAGTCAAAACAGCACTTTCCATTGGGTCAATACTTCTGCTGATAATAGTCTGAAGGTTTGAGATTAAACTTGCAGCAGCGACGATAGCGTCAACTCCCTTTTCAGGCATTGCTCCATGAGCCTTTAATCCTTTTACTTTAAATACTACCTCACCATTTCGAGCCATTAATGCTCCTGGTTTCGATGCAATCATACCCTGAGGATATTCCGGAAAAATGTGCATGCCAATAATCCGGTCAATTTTAAATTTTTCCATAACGCCCTCTTTGATTATAACTTCTGCCCCACCCGGACCTTCTTCTGCAGGTTGAAATATAAAAACAAGGTTATCTTTAATTGCATTCCGATGGGTAACAGCATATTTTACAAACCCAAGCAATGCCGCAATATGTCCATCATGCCCACATGCATGCATAAATCCTTCTTTATCGGATTTGAAAGGAATACAGTTTTCTTCTTGAAGAGGAAGCCCATCCATATCCGAACGAAAAGCAGTGGTTTTTTTACCTATACTCCCTTGAAGAAATCCAACCAATCCGGTTTTTGCCGTTTCATGTATTTCGTCTATCCCATATTCAATCAGCTTCTTCTTAATAAATTCCGAAGTCTTATACTCCTTAAATCCAGTCTCAGGATATCTATGTATCGCTTTTCGAATCTTTGATACTTCATTACTCAAAAACTGAATATCCTTTTCAATGATCATTTAAACTCTCCTTATCGCCCAAACTTACGACTGTACCTCTAAAACCACAAATTATATTAACCTTATCACATTATTGAGCATTATATCATATAATAATCAGTAATAATAGTTTTTTATCGTTGACAGCCTCTATGGAACTATGTTACTATACGTTATAGTTTAATAAAAAGCGTGTGTCAAAGAGGTCGCGGTAAATAATCAGTATCACAAATATTAGATAAAGGGGATCATAATATTGTGTGAAAGGTATTACCGCCGAAATGGTATTTCCTCCCCTTGAAAATACTATTGGGGTCATGTAAAATATGCATGATACTGTCGTTGATAATCCTGCAGTTATCAATGGCGCGCTTTCACAGGCAGCAGATCTACTTAGGATAAAGTCGTGAGTTTTTCTGCTCACGATTTTTGTATACATGAAAGCTGATACGAAAGCTAACATATCGGAACAAGTAAGGAGGTTGGGAAAATGAAAAAACCAAATCTTGCAATAGTTGGAGCAACTGGAATGGTAGGTCGTACCTTTCTAAAAGTGCTTGAAGAAAGAAATTTCCCCTTTAATGAACTGTATTTTTTTGCATCTTCTAAATCTGCAGGTGAATTAATACGGTTTAAAGATAAGGAATACTATGTGGAAGAACTAACTGAGGGTTCTTTTGATAAAAATATTGACATTGCATTATTTTCGGCCGGAGGAACAATCAGCAAGCTCTATGCTCCCATTGCAGCCGCTCATGGAGTGGTAGTAATTGATAACAGCAGTGCGTGGAGAATGGATGATTCCGTTCCTCTGATTGTTCCGGAAGTAAACCCTCAGGCTCTGAAAAAACACAAGGGAATTATTGCAAACCCAAACTGCTCTACAATTCAAGCAGTAGTTCCTTTAAAACCTTTGCACGACAAATATTCCATTAAGAGAATTATCTATTCCACCTATCAGGCTGTTTCAGGATCAGGCGTCAAAGGTGTGAGAGATTTAGAGGAAGGCATAAAAGGAAATGACCTAATGCTGGCATATCCGCATCCTATTGCCGGAAACTGCCTGCCTCATATTGATGTATTTCTCGATAATGGTTATACCAAAGAAGAAATAAAAATGATTAATGAAACTAAAAAAATACTGGGTGATGATAATTTAAAAATCACTGCTACAACAGTAAGAGTTCCTGTAAAAGATTGCCATAGTGAATCCATCAATATTGAATTTGAAGAATCATTTGAATTGGAAGATGTTAAAAAACTGTTGGAAAAAGCGCCCGGCATAATTATTCAAGACGACCCTGACATGAACATATATCCTCTGGCAAGATCTGTAGCCGGAACAAATGAAGTCTATATAGGGCGATTACGAAGAGACTACAGTATTGAAAATGGATTAAACATGTGGGTAGTTGCTGATAATATTCGTAAAGGTGCTGCCACAAATGCAGTACAAATAGCTGAATTATTACTTTAGATTAATTTTGAAAGGATGTATTATATGAGTATCTTTAGAGGATCAGGAGTTGCAATTATAACTCCCTTTGCAAAAGGAAAAATTGATAAAGAAAGTCTTGGTTCACTTTTGGAATGGCAGGTAAAACAGGGAACGGATGCAATTATTATCTGCGGAACCACCGGAGAAGCCTCTACAATGACAGATAAAGAACATCTTGATACCATTAAATTTGCAGTTGATACAATTAAAGAAAGAATCCCAGTCATTGCAGGTGTAGGAAGCAATAATACAGCTCATGCCGTTTATTTAAGTGTAGAGGCAGAAAAACTTGGCGTTTCAGGATTGCTGAGCGTAACACCCTATTACAATAAAGCAACTCAGAAAGGGTTATTAAAACATTTTTCAGCCATTGCCGATCATGTCAGTACACCTATTATATTATATAATGTTCCCTCTCGAACAGGTGTTAACCTTTTACCGCAGACAGTAGCTGAATTATCAAAACACCCATATATCAAAGGCATAAAGGAAGCCAGCGGAAATATTGCACAGGTTGCCGAAATATCCAGATTAACACCGGATGATTTTTGTTTATATTCAGGTAATGATGATATGATTGTCCCCCTTCTGTCTGTCGGGGGTTGCGGTGTTATCTCTACAGTAGCAAATATTGCACCTAAAGATACCCATGATATGGTTATGAAATATTTAAATGGTGATACAAAGGAAGCCTGCCAACTACAGTTACGAATGAAGCCTCTTATAGACGCATTGTTTTTAGAAGTCAACCCGATACCCGTTAAAACTGCCGTCAATCTCATGGGCATGAATGGAGGAGAATTACGAGCACCTCTGTGTGAAATGGATGAAGATAACTTAAATAAACTAAAAAATATTATGAGCCAGTACGGTCTTATTTAGCTGGTCTTTATCATATCAACAATTAAGGAGCGAGATAACAATGTTAAAGGTAATCATACATGGTATAAATGGGCGAATGGGAAAAGTAGTAGAAGAAGTAATCAAAAAAGATCCGGAATTGCTGATTGCAGCGGGAATCGACTTGAATACCGACAATCAGAACAGTCCATATCCTATTTACTCTTCTGCTTCAGAATGCAAAAAAAAAGCTGATGTTGTAATAGACTTTTCTTATCATGATGCTGTTCCTAATCTGCTGGAATATTGTCTGAAAAACAATACACCGGTGGTTATTGCAACAACAGCGCTCAGTCAAGATACTAAAAAATTTATTAAGGAAGCATCTAATAACATCCCCGTTTTCCAAAGTGCTAATATGTCCGTCGGTATCAGTTTAGTTGTTGAGATGTTGAAATTATGCGTACCGTCATTAGAAGACAACTATAATATAGAAATCATAGAGAAACACCATATTAATAAAGTAGATGCACCCAGCGGAACAGCCCTTCTTCTTGCTGATACCATAAGTGAATCTTGTAAAATAAAGAAGAATTATGTATACGGAAGACAAGGTACATCAAATGAAAACAAAACAACAGACTTAGGAATCCATGCCGTCAGAGGCGGAACAATTCCAAGCGAACATACAATCATATTTGCCGGTGACGAGGAAGTGATAGAGATCAGTCATGCTGCATCTTCAAGAAGTATTCTTGCAAGAGGTGCTGTGAAAGCTGCTAAATATATAGCCTCAGCAAAACCGGGACTATACAATATGTCTTCATTACTTAATGAAGAAAAATAATGAATATGATATTTCAGAAAGGATTTGAACAAATGACAAATAATTCATTGGATTTAATCAATCCATATGCAATTGCAAAATATATTAAGGAAGCAAAAAAATCGACACCTGCAAAAGCTTATTTAAAAGGAAATTTAAACGATATAACCGTTGAAAATGTAAAAGTTTTTGGTGAAAACAACTTCTGGATATTGATAGGTGAATTTGATGAAATAAAAACCATAATCGAATCCAATCAAGAAAAAATATTCGATTATCATATTGAAAATGACCGAAGAAATTCCGCAATTCCATTACTGGATATTTCTCAAATCAATGCACGAATAGAACCTGGTGCAGTCATAAGAGACAGGGTTAAAATAGGCAACCATTCCATTATCATGATGGGTGCTATTTTGAATATCGGTTCGGAAGTGGGAGAAGGTTCTATGATTGATATGAATGCTGTTCTTGGCGCCAGGGCCTTTGTAGGGAATAATTGCCATGTAGGAGCAGGTGCCATTCTGGCCGGTGTTTTGGAGCCGCCAAATGCCGACCCTGTTATTATTGAAGACAATGTAATGATAGGTGCCAATGCGGTTATCCTTGAAGGGATTAAAGTTGGTAAGGATGCTGTAGTTGCAGCCGGTGCCATTGTCACTGAAGACGTACCTTCGGGTTGTGTTGTAGCAGGCTCTCCTGCAAAAATTATCAAGAAAAAAGACGAAAAGACATCAGAAAAAACCAAACTGTTGGAAGACCTCAGATAATTTTATTAACGGAAGCAGAAACATTTTAACAAAGGAATTTTGCCAAAACAAAATTCCTTTATTTTTTTCCTTTGAAATATTCAGGATGCTTTTCCGAAAGAAAAGTCTGGTCCAGCATAACTCTTGAAAGATGCTTTTCCATAAATGTTACAGCTGTTTGCTTATCCTTGTTCATTATTGATTGTAATATTTCTTTATGCTCATCGACTGTTCTGTTCATATCCATTTCGGCAAGATTTAAAAATCGTATTCTGTTAAAATGAAACATCATACTGACAATCTGACTGTATATTCTCTTTTTATTACAAGCTTTGAACAAAAGCTCATGAAAACTATCATCCAAAGCAAGTAAACGCTTGTAATCTTTACGGGAGACACAAAACTCTTGTAGATGTACATTCTCTTCCAGCGCCATTTTATCTTCATCAGAAAGCATATCACAGGACAATTCTACTATTGCCTTCTCTAATATACTTCTCATGAAACGTGATTCATTTACTATCTCCATATCAATTAAAGAAATACAGGTTCCTTTTTGCGGATATATTTCAACAATTGAAGCTTTTGACAGTTCTATAAAAGCTTCTCGCACCGGCGTTCGGCTCATTCCGAGAATCTCTCCGATTTCATTTTCACTAATAACCTGTCCCGGCTTAAAGTTTAAATTAATAATATTTTGCTTCAATACTCTTATAACATATTCTCTGGCCGTTTCTCTTCTTTTTCTTTCAAGCAGTTCTATCATTATCTTTACCAACTCTCATGTTATCTCAGTAAGATTATAGGGTCTTCATCAATTAAAGTCAATACATCATCTTCTCCGGCATAGGTTAGCCATCTCAAGGATTCATTTTTTCAATTGCTTCCCACAAGCCGTTCAGATATGTGGCACCTAAAGCTCTGTCATACAGACCATAGCCGGGTCTTCCTGTTTCATCCCAAATCATACGACCGTGATCAGGGCGAATATAACCATCAAATCCGGAATCATAAAAAGCTTTCACTATCTCAAACAAATCAAATGATCCACATTTTGACAAATGTCCGCATTCATAAAAATCTTTTTCTGATTCAAACCTAAGATTTCTGATATGCGCAAAATGTATCCTGCCTTGAGCAGCAAACTCACTTATTATAGACGGCAAGTTGTTATCTCGGTTTGACCCTAATGAACCTGTACACAATGTTATTCCATTATATACGCTGGTATTTAGATTCAAAAACTTTCGAATGTTCTCACGAGACGTAAGAACTCTCGGCAGACCAAAAATAGACCATGGCGGATCATCAGGATGTATTGCCATCTTAATATCAAATTTTTCAGCATAAGGTATTACACTATCCAAGAAATACTTAATATTATTCCAAAATTGTTTTTCGTCGATACTTTTATACTTGTCTATGGTAGCAACCATTTCTTTGAGTCTGTCGGGTTCCCAACCGGGTAGCTCGAAACCATTGGATTGATTCCCAAATTGTTCAGCAAGACTCCGTGGGTTAATATTCATAATATAGTCATGTTGATACGACATCGTTTTCGATCCGTCCTGTAAAGATCTTGCCAAATCGCTTCTGGCCCAATCCAGTACAGGCATAAAGTTATAGCAAATGGCTTTTACCCCTATTTGCGAGAGATTTTTCATAGTATCAATATACGCTTGAATATATTGATCTCTTGTCTTCTCTCCCAATTTAATATCCTCATGAATATTAACACTTTCTATAACCTCAATTTCAAGATCGTATTTATTGATTTCTTGTTTTAATCTTTTTACTCTTTCGATTGGCCAGACTTCTCCTACAGGAATATCCAGAAGACTTGTTACAACTCCTGTCATACCCGGTATCTGTCTAATATAACCAAGGGGTATTTTATCATGCCCCTCAGCAAACCATCTAAAAACCATTTTCAAGTTTATTCACCTCTTATCAGCCAAATATCAGATTTGGTATAAACAACACAATTTCGGGTATAAAAATAATAATTAATACGACAATTATGATTGCAATGAAAAATGGAAGAGATTCTTTCACCGTTTCTTCCGGTGGGCATCCCATTATAGAAGACACCGTATACATTGCTACTCCTACGGGAGGTGTCATGATTCCCATTGTAACAACAGTCATCATAATAATGCCAAAATGTACAGGATCTACTCCAACACTTGTAATAACCGGAACTAAAATAGGCGTTAATAATAAAGCACATACCGTCGTTTCAACAAACATCCCGGCTGTTACAAGAAAACCTATAATAATAATCAGCAGCAACGTAGGATTCTGAGTAATTCCAATCAAAAACTCAGCAAGGTTCTGAGGCACTCTGTCATAAACAATGCCATATCCGAAAATACCCGATAAAGCAAGTATTAACATAATCGATCCAATATCCATAGCACTGTCCTTTAATGTCTGCTTAAATGATTCCCACGTCAACTCTTTATAAATAACAGCTCCCACAAAGATTGCATATACAGCGGCAAAAGCCCCTGCTTCTGAAGGTGTAAAAACACCAAAGCGTATCCCAACAATGAGTATTATCGGAAAAATCAATGCCCAGATACTCTCTTTAAGCGCAATCAGCACTTCTTTAAAACTGGCAGATTGTTTCTTTTCGGGTAGGTATTTTCTCTTTTTAGCAGATATTGATACTGCTGTCATTAGTGCAATCATCATAAGAATTCCAGGAACAATACCGGCAGCAAATAGTCTTCCTACTGAAACTTCCCCAACCGAACCATAAATTATCAGCCCCATGCTGGGAGGAATCGTTGCCGTAATCAATGCCGATAAACCATTGATTGCTGCACTATATCCCTTTGAATATCCCTTCTTAACCATTTCCGGACCAAGAACCCTTGCTTCCATTGCAGCATCTGCAGTAGCTGAACCGGATACGCCGCCCATAAATGTACTTAAAACAACACTTATCTGAGCAATATTTCCATACATATGCCCGGTAAGTACATCTGACAGCTTAATCAGTTTTTTTGTTATCCCTGTGTGGTTCATAAGATTTCCGGCAAAAATGAATAATGGAATTGCAAGTAAAGTAAAAGACTGCGTTGTAGTAACAACCCTTTGGACAACAATGGAAAATGGTATTTCCGGAGTCATAAGAAAAAATATGATACCGGCAATACCTATAGAAAAAGCCACTGGCATTCCTATAGCTAAAAAAATCAAAAATACTATTAACACTATTAGCATATATTCACCTCTTCTCAGCCGGAGGCATCTTTAGAGCCTTATATATATTTATACCGGTAGATATCATCATTAATACGGCACCAATAGGCACACTGACTGTTGCCCAAGAATAACTTATGCCTAAAGTCTGAAAGAGGCGTTTTGAGCTCTCAATAGCCAATGGTATGCCAAACCAAACAAGAGAAGCAAGAAATACTAAAATAACAAAATGCAGTACAATATCAATCTTTCTCCTAATGTTAGGCGGTACCTTTTTTATAAACAAATCCACATTTACAAGGTTAATGTTTCGGAGAGCCATATCGGCTCCCAGAAACACCAACCATGCAAACAACAATAAAGATAAATCGACTGCCCAGTTAATAGGATGTCTTAATGTTCTGCCCAGAGCGGATGAAAACACAAAGAACACGATAGCACATAAAAACACCTTGACGACTGTCTCTTCAATCCAGCAAAAATATCTATATAGTGTTTTCATCTTTTCACCACCCTATTATTATTTACCTATCTGCTCATAAATCTCATCTCTGAGTTCTCTGAATTCAAGTACATCGTAAGCCGCATCCGCTGCATTTTTAAAGGCTTCTATATCAACTTCTACAACTTCCATTCCTTCTTCAACCATTTTTGCTTCATATTCATCGGAAAGCTCCATAATAAGCTGTGCATTTTCAGCAGCTTCCGCTTTTGTTTCTTCAATTAATATTTGCTGGTACTCTTCAGGAATTGTCTGGAACCATTTTTCTCCTACAATAATACCATTAACCAGTTGGAAATGTCCTGTTTTATCGATATACTTAATAACTTCGTACAATTTTGCAGGGTAAGATGCCGTATTTTGACCTTCTGCCCCATCAATGGCTTTCTGCTGCATTGCAGTATAAACTTCTGTCCAAGGCATTGCAACAGGAGTAGCGCCCATCGCTTTAACTGACTCTGACCAGACAGGTGCGCCCGGTGTTCTTATCCTAACACCCTCAAGATCTTCAGGTGTTGTAACCGGTTTATTAGTCAAAAAATGTCTTGCTCCATCATACCAGTTAAAAGACAAAACTCTGATGCCATTTTCTTCAGCAAGTTCTTGTTCCCATTCTTTGAAAGTGTCGCTTTCCGTCACCTTTAACACATCTTCATAATTATCAGCAAAATACGGAGCGCCAATGATTCCCATTTCTTTGACATAGTTTCCCATGCGCCCGCCATCGGTGAGTACTGCAACATTTACACCTTGGATTGCCTGTTCAATCACATCTTCATCTGACCCAAGTTGTGCACTTGGATACACTTCAATAACAAGCTTACCTTCGGTTCTTTCACTTACTCTCTCCGCAAGTTCCTTAAACCCTGAAACCATTGGAGCCGTTTCATTAAGCTGTGTGGACATTTTCAACACATAAACTTGGCCTTCATCATCCGGCGTTTCCGCCGAATCCGGCCCATCTGTCTGTCCTCCACAACCGGTCATAATAACCAGAACCATTGAAAGAACCAACAATACTGATAAGAACTTTTTCATTTTTATCCTCCCTTTTTTATATATATTTGAGCCATGCCTTATATAGGCAAAAGCTTTAAACAGGTTTAAACTCAGTCTCAGTATACTTTTCCAGTGTTTTTCTGACTGCTCCTTTACGTGCAATGAGTTCAGCAAACAATTTTTCAACCTTATCTCCAAGTCCGTATTGATACAAATCTATGCCAAAAATTTGACTATTTGAAAGAATAGGTTTCAACCATTCGGTAAACGGTCCTTCATCACCTATCTTTATATCTTTCATACACTCCTTTAAAACATCCTGCATCGGATCCGGGCTGATAGCAAAAGTATTGCCTTCATCATCTTCTCCAATCAGATACCTGAGCCAACCTGCAAAAAATAAGGGAATATAGGTAAGTCCAGATATATCAACAGTCCCTGAAGATATATAAGCCTTTAAGGTTTCTCCAAAACGGATAGGAATTTTCTGAGAAGTATCACAAGCAATCCTCTGGGGCGTATCAGGTACAAACGGATTGGGGAAACGCTCTTCTATAACTTCCTTAATGAAATTTTCCGGTCGGATTATACCAGGATCAACTACTACAGGCAGTCCTTCTTCATAGCCAACTTTATTTATAAAAACTTTCAAATGATGATCTTTCATTTCTTCAGATATCGATGTATATCCTAATAGGCACCCGAAAACAGCCAGTATTGTATGCAGCGGGTTTAAACAAGTAGATACTTTCATTTTTTCTACCTTGTCCACAGTTTCTCTGTCACTGAATATAACACCTGATTCCTCCAACGGTGGTCTTGAATTGGGAAATATGTCCTCAATAACAAGATACTGAGCTTGTTCTGCATTAACAAATGAAGATATAAAAGTGTTTTTTGATGTTTTCAAAATATCAGTATCCTCAATTCCATCTGTTTTTAAAACTTCACTAACTTTTTTTGATGGTCTCGGTGTTATTTTGTCAATCATACTCCACGGAAAAGAAACTAAATCAGGATTATTTATATAATCAACAAATTCATTTTCAACGAATCCTTCTTTTGCCCAAAACTTCGCAAAAGTATGTATTGCCTGATGCAACTTTTCTCCATTATGAGAACAATTGTCCATGCTGACCATAGCCACCGGCAACTTTCCGGCTAAATATCTTTTATAACACAGCAAAGCAATCTTTCCCATAAGGCTGCCGGGATTTTTCTTAAAGGTAATCAGATCGTCGAAAACATGAGGAAGATACTTATTTTTTGAATCTCTAAGTGCATATCCCTTTTCAGTTATTGTAAAACTAACAATCTGTAGAGAAGGTGCCGTCATTATTTCCGACAGCTTATTCATATTATTGCTTGCTTTAAACGCTTGGGTAATACTTGCAATAACTTTTTTATCCATTTCGCCATCAGCTTTCAAAGTTACTAATATGCTTAAATTCTCAAATGGCATATAAACCTTATCTATTATTTCTTCATCATATGCTTCACATACCATTATTCCTTTATCACTTAAACCTTTGTCAAGAAGGCTTTGTTGCAAAACTGCAGGAAAACCTCGGAAAATATTTCCGGCTCCAAAGTGAATCCAGATAGGTTCCTTTTCTGTTTTTTCACTAACCTTATCAATATCAAATTCCGGTAATTCATAACCCTTTTCCTGCCAAAATTGCTTTTCCGCCAAACCATCAATACTTAATTTCATTTTAAACACCCGACTCTCTAAATATCATACGGATTCTTCATTAATTAGTCTACCATACTTGTATACAAGTGTCAACACATGTTATTCCTGCAGTAATTTGATAAAAAAAATCTTCCAATAGACATAGATCTCTTGAGATCGAAGTTAAAGACAAGTTAATTTAAATTTAAGGAATACTATTAAAAGTATGGAAATAGCATTCAAAATTTAAATGCTATTTCCTTATATTAGGGAGAGAAATTCGAAAACATTGCTACTATCTTTGAACTCTTCCTGAAGCATCTCCTTCTATAAGAGACTCTACCTCTTGAACAGATGCCATGTTAAAATCACCTGGAATCGTATGTTTTAATGCTGATGCGCCTACGGCAAATTCCAATGCATATTTGAAATCATTGCTTTCCAATAATCCATAAATCAATCCTCCGACAAATGAATCCCCGCCGCCGACTCTGTCTACAATCCTTATGTTATATTTTTTTGACTGATAGAACTCATTTCCATCATAAATCAACGCAGACCATCCATTATCGGAAGCTGAAAAACTTTCTCTCAGGGTTGTTACGATATATTTAAAATTAAATTTCTGTTTCATTTGTTTGAAAATGTCTTTGTATCCTTGTACTTCAAGCTTTCCTTTTAAAATATCTGTATTCCCGGGCTTAAAACCTAATACTTTTTCAGCATCCTCTTCATTTCCTATACAAATATCCACATATTGCATTAAATGGGTCATACATTTCTGAGCCTCTTCGGGTGTCCATAACTTTTTCCGGTAATTCAAATCGACACTAACTGTTACGCCATTATTTTTTGCTGCTATTAATGCTGCCTCTGTTAATAATGCTGCCTTCTTACTTATTGCCGGAGTTATTCCGGAAAAATGAAACCAATCGACATCTTTAAATATGGTATCGAAATTAAAGTCATCGATATCCGCATTAGCAATCGCTGAATTTGCTCGATCATAAATTACTTTTGAAGGTCTCATGGAAGCACCCTTTTCAAGGAAATAAATTCCCAATCGATCTCCGCCTCTTGAAATATAGTCCGTATGGACGCCGAATCTTCTCAAATGATTCAATGCTGACTGACCTATTTCATGGTCGGGCAGCTTTGTTACAAAAAATGCATCATAACCATAATTAGCTAAGGACACTGCTACATTCGCTTCACCGCCTCCAAACACTACATCAAAAGACGATGATTGAACAAACCGATGGAAATTCGTTGTAGAAAGTCTCATCATGATTTCTCCAAAAGCAACTACTTTTTTTGACATTTTACTTCCTCCTAACCACTAAAATAGTGATAAAACCCTATCAGCCTCTTGCTTGTTGTAATGCCTTTATATATTTATTTGCCGTAGCTGTTATTAAATCGTAATTTCCAGAATTGGCTCCTTTAGTCAGATCACTTCCAACGCCAACTGCAACTGCACCAGCACTGACCCATTCTGAAATATTGTTCAGATTCACGCCTCCGGTAGGCATGAAATTGCCCTGAGGCACAGGCCCTTTATAAGCTTTAATGATAGAAGGACCTGAGACATTACCCGGAAATACTTTTATGATTTCAACACCATATTCTAAAGCCGTTAATGCTTCCGTAATGGTCATAACACCGGGCATAACAGGAACTCTATATCTGTTACACAATTTAATAGTATCTATATTTAAGCCTGGACTTACGATATATCGCGCACCAGCTAAAATACATGCTCTTGCCGTTTCGGGATCTAATACGGTTCCGGCACCTATTATCAAATCATCATTCGCATATGTATCCGAAATGTCTTTAATAATGCCGACTGCTCCCGGAACGGTCATGGTAATCTCCAAGGCTTTTATTCCTCCTTGTTTAACAGCCTCAATAATTCTTATGCCTTGCTCCTTTGATTCGGCACGTATAACTGCAACGATTCCATTACTGACAATTTTTCTGATTACTTCTATTCTTTTCAAATTTTCACCTCGAAAATAACATTGTCTGTTGTCAGACAACTTTTTTTATTATTATACATAGATTTTTGATTATTTGTCAAGGCTTTGAAACTATTCTTTCTTTAAAACTATTCCCTAATCAAATTTTTTACTCTTAATATTATTCATACCGTACAAAATAACATCCTTCATATGTTCTCTTGCCGCATTTTTTTGTTTCTTTTTTATGGCCAGCAGCAGTTTTTCATGATTCTTTATGACTATATTTCCGCTTTCAGGAATTTCTTTTGTTTCAATGTATCCTTCCGTGATTGAATCTTTGATAATAGGTATAATCCTCTGCATGATTGGATTACCCGTGCTTACCGCAATTATATTATGAAACTTTTTATCCCATTCAGTATGATCTTCTCCCATTATTATTTTTTCTTTCATTTTTTGAAAGGATTTTTCCAACTCTATTATATGGTTTTTACAAATTCTCTCCGCCGATAATGCAGCAATTTCCGGTTCTATTATCAATCGCGTCTCAAACAAAAAGTACAGCAAATCTTCTTTATTCATTAACGAAACTCCCAACGGATCTTTAACAAGTCCCGGCATATTTGAAACAAAAGTCCCTTTTCCTCTTTTTACTTCTAATATATTCTTGGAAACAAGGGTCTTTATTGCTTCACGTATAGTAGATCTACTGACATTTAACGTTTTTGTCAGTTCTATTTCGTTGGGAAGCTTATCTCCGCTTTGAAGCTTTTTATCTCTTATTAATTTTTTTATACTTTCTGCTACTTTTTCTGAAAGAATCACTTTGTCAAACATGCTCGATACACTCCTGTAGCGCAATTTAATATGGCAACATCCTAAGTATATATTATGCATCTTTTATCCATAAATCAAATAGTAATTTGTCT
>CAZKKX010000041.1:0-17922 GCA_964553505.1 uncultured Eubacteriales bacterium
AAAAAAGCAAGTAAAAGCAACTTATAATTTTTTTGCTTTGCATTCATCGTAATGCCCCCTTTATAAAGCCCTTTTATAATATTTGACTCAAAATCGAGAACAAAGTTCCCCGATTCTTCTGCTTTAATAATAACACACTATTTGTATTGAATATGATATTATTATTGTTTACTTTGTATTAATTTCTACATATTAATCATAATTCTGGAACCTATTTCACATCAAAGGCTTTTATATCTAATCCTTAATAACAGTTTTTATCACTCTTCCCCACAAGCTAAACTCTGCGTGGGTAACACCGGGAAATTCATATGTATATTTTATTTTCTGCAACATGCTTCTTCACAAGATTATAAACACAACAAATCATATCCTGTGAAAGCTTTTCATCATAGCTGCATACACCGCCGACGGATTCGAAAGGATAGTTAATTATAACAGAGTTCCCTCTCTGTTTTTTCATTCTCTTTAGGTAATCCTTAGAAACTCTGAATACCCCTATACTGTTATCCAATATTTTCTCTCCCGGCACCTCTGAAAAAACCTTCTCAATCATCTCTTCATATAATCTTCTCCATTCCTTTGTATAGATTAACGGGTCAAAGCACAACCGGACTTTCCACCCTCTACTTACAGCCGTTTTTACGCTGGAGAGCCTTTCCGCCAAAGAAGGAGTCCTGTTCTCGTAATTTCTTATATATGAATCTGGAGATAATGTCCACGATAAAATAAAATTTTCCTGAGGAATCATATCTTCTATGGCATTAAAATTTGCGCTTTTGGTCCTTAGTTCAATTTTCAATTTTTTATGAAGCTTCGAAAATTCAATCCACCTTTTCCCATGTCCGATTATATGTTCAAGCGCCAAAATATCCGTATCATAAGAAACCGAAATATAAACAGAATGTTGCTCCAATATTTTTTCAACTGCACCGAAAACATCTTCAATATTTACAAAAACAACAATATTAGCCGTAGAATACATGCCTTGCAAATAGCAATATTCACAGTCGTAGATACAGTTCATCGCAGTTGAGGTATAGTAAAAATGATTGTTCCCAAAATCCTCACAAACCGGGGCCCCCTTATAGACCAGTTGGTCTTTTTTTACTGCAAGAATCAATTTCGGGCTCTTTTTTTGCATACCGCAACTTTGATGAAGCCTTGAAAAAATATCTTTATAATGAGAAATTTCGATTATTTTGCTCGCCGGAAAACGCTTGATAATTTCATCGGTCCCAGGATATGCCAGCGCTTCTTTTTCAACATAGATATGTGAAAAAAAAAGGTTATATAAGTTTCTTTCTAAGCTCTTCAAAATACTTCTTTCCTTCGTTTTTAGATTTGCATTCTATACCGATGTATCGGCTTACCACATTCGTAAAATCTCCATGTTGTAATTTGTAATATATGAGGAGTTGTTTTAATTGAACTTCCATAGCAGCAGTAAGTTTAATAGCCTCACTTACTTTTTTTAAAATTTTTTCCTCTTCCTTAGAAATCACATTCTTATCACATGAAAAAGCCGGGATAATTTCATTGACCCAGTTTAAAATTGTTTCAACTTGATCTCCGACTAAACTGATAATTTTTTCAGCAGTAAGTGCTTTTATACATAAATGGTCCGAAATGATTTTTAAAAAAAATAATTGATGTGTTTGTAAAAACATACTTGCCGCCTGATAAATACCGGCTGCTTCCATATCCACCAATTTCCCTTCAATGTCAACCTCGTCCTCTTCAACTACAAAAGAGCAAGTTTCTATGCTGTTTTCTTCAAACGGATGTTTCAAGAGCATGTCCGGAAAATAGTACTTTTTTGTATCACGGTCAATAATCTTATTGCAAAGGTAAACCGTCCCCACTAAAAAATCCCGGTCCTGCGCACCACACACTCCAACATTAATAAGAATATCCCGGTTTGAAACAGGATATCTTAAAAGCAAATAAGTTACAGCCACAGCAGCTTTAACTTTTCCGATACCGGTAATAATCAATACTGTTTCCTTATTTTTAAATATTTGAAACTGATAAGATTCTAACTCCTTCTTTAAGTTCAAATGTACAATAAAAGGTTGCGCTTCACAATATAAAGCCGTACAAATATATATCATGTTCTTCCTCTTTTCTCCTGATAAAATCTTAGTAAGGTCGGCTTCTTGTTTTCATTATACATGATTTGGCGAATGCCGACAGCAATAAAAAAACAGCCGCAAGCTGTTTTTTTATAAAATTTTTTATAATTAAACACCGTTATAATTCCTCATTATGACTTATTATCATTTCAAGTATATTAATCATGTCTTCATCGTACTTTTCCTTTTCACTTTTCAACACTCGAATAGCCTCATTCATTTTACGAGAAGCTCGATACGGGCGCCCGGAAATAATCGCATCCACAACATCGGCAATCATCACAATCCTGCTATTAAGTTCTATTTCACTTCTTGTCAAACCTTCCGGATAACCGCTGCCATCCAACCTTTCATGATGCTTCATAACAATGTCTGTACATACCTTCGGGGCATAGCATGCTTTGAGGGCATTAACACCTAATTCACAATGCTGACGAACATAAGACATTTCAATGTCGTTCAAAAAATCAGGTTTTTCAATAATAGATTTGGGGATCAACAGTTTACCGGCATCATGAAGAAACGCACCCAATCCTAACTCCCACAGTTCTTCATCTTTATAACTAATTTCCGTAGCTATCATCATTGAAATAATTGCAACATTTACAGAGTGTATATAAAGCCAATCTACATAGTTTCTCAATGCATTAATAAATATCCACCATGGTTTCTTTTCCGAATATTTTAGTATATCTCTTAATACTTTCTCCACATATTGCAAATTCTTTCTGTCTTTAAAATTTATTTTATTGATGTGTCTTAAGGCAAACGGAGAAAACTCTCCCGATTGTTCAATAGTATAATCAACTGTAGTTTCGTCCAAAAAACTTTCGGCCATTTTATATCCTTTTTTCCCTTCTTGAATTTGAAAAGCAAAACTTTATTTAATACAACAATAAAAAACAGGCATTCAAGTTGCCTGCTTAAATTGGCTAAGTAAAAAATATCACTTCCTATTCTTTACCGGCAACCCAACTATCATGGCAATAAAATTGCTTTAGACTTGTGGCTTTGCGTCTTCATCTTTCGATGAGTTTGCCTTTTCGGTTTTCACTAACTGTTTGAACTTCTCACCATAATGACCTATGGCAAGTCCAATAGTATTCATTTATCAATGCATCCAATTCTCGGCTTATATCTAAAATTTCTTTTGTTATTTCAATCCTATTTTGATTTACCAGTATATTAAGCTTTTTTCTTGTTTTTTCGATATTGTGTTTCAACATTTCTACATCTACTTCCCTATCAACCACTATAAACCCTTTCTCTATACGCATTGTTTCATAATGTAACTTTATTGTTATTATATTGCATTTACATATTGTTAACATTTTATATTAATGCTAATAAAATGTCAATATATTGATTATTATGTCGTTATTTCCATAGTTTACGATTAAGCTTCACTATAAATGGAAAAGGAAAGCAAGGTTTTTACAGTTGCACGATAGAATATAGTTCATCTTTTTGGTCTTGATTGATGCCTATATATCGCAAGGTTATACTTGGAGAGCTATGGTTAAAAGTATCCATAATAAGCCCGATATTATATTTAGATATTTTGTAAGTCCAATATCCCCACGTTTTCCTCAAACTATGTGTACCGAAATTTTCAATTCCTATTACATTTGCAGCATCTTTGAGTACTCTATAAACTTGAATCCTTCCCAAGTAACCTCCTTTCTGGCTCTTAAAAAGATAGTCGCTTAACAGAATGTTTTGGGATTTAACGTATTTTATCAAACATTTTCTTAAGGTATCATTTAATTTTATTTTCTTTTCTTTTGATGTTTTTTTCTCTTTTATAGTGAGGTAATCTTTGAATTCCCATTTATCATTAAAAATATCTTCTGCCTTAATGGGTATAATATCGCTGATTCTTAACCCTGTATTAATGCCGAATTTAAAAATCAAAGCATATTTTGGATCACTGCCATTTAAATATTGATAAAGTTGCTTGATTTTGACTTTTTCTCTAATAGGTTCAACAGTCATAATAATTCTTCTCCTTTAAATGTATCTTTAAATAAATATATTATATAAAAAGATACATAATAAATCAGCAAAAAAACAAAAAAAATTATTAGTTAAATAATGGAATTATTGAAATGATTGGATTTTTAAATTACAAAAATGCTACAAAATAACAATAATGTTGTATTTTATTGAACATCTTATTCCTAAAATTAATTTTTAAAAGATAACTAAAAACCTCAAACAATAATTCAAGTATTAGCTTCTATATATTTTAAAGTTTTAAAGGTTTGGAAATAACCTTTCTGACAATACAGCCCGACTGCAAACACCACTTGATCAGTTGCATAACACCTTTTTCAATTTCAATCCCTGTAATACATTTAGGGTGAACACAGCTTCCCGTATTAAAATATAAGGCATTCTCATTTGCAGAAAACATAGGACGATGCGTATGCCCTGTTATCATCATTTGTTGATTTATCTCTGCCCAATGTGCAATTTTCTTTTCTGTTGATCTCTTCTTCCTGTAATTCTTAGCCGGACTTGTGGGATCCTGAATACCGAAATATATCTCCAAAGGTTTCCAAACATACCTGACAAGAAATCTGGCAACGTTCCAAAACTTATCGTTAATTAAATCCCCCTGATGTCCATGAACAACAAATATCTTTTTCATTTCCTTATAATTTAAAATCAATCCTTCATAATGCTTTATATCATTAAAAAGTTGTACTTGTTTATCATGAGAATTATCAGAACGAAAAATTAAGCGATTTTCAGAAAATTTTTTTACCATATCATGATTACCAAAAATACTATAAAATCGTTTTTCCATGTAAAATGTGTTTAAAAGTTTAAAAATCGGTTGATAGGCAAAAAAAATATTAGAAAAATATCGGTTTTCCCATAGTTCATCCCCATCTCCTATTTCTATATAAGAGAATCCCTTATTATAATAATAATTTAATGCCTGAATAAATATATTTTCATTATGAGCAAAATTATCTGCTCCGCTTTTAGTCCCTCGATGAACATCGCTCATTAAAATAAATTTTGATGTATCATCAAATGTAATCTCTTTTGCAGAATTAAAAACTTGGCTCATGCGATTGACCGTTAGCATCTCATCACCCGATATATGTTTAATTGCTACAATATACGCCCAAAACATATATTTTGTGATAGTTAACTGCATAAAAAATTACCCCAATTATTATTCTAAAAGATACCAGATTCTACTCATTAAATATTTTACTGAAGAATTAAACAATCTCTAAGATTAAGAAGCATGGCACTTTTAAATATCTTACTTATAAAAAAATGATATATTAACAAACTATTATAAATAAGTTAAATTGGAGGATTCATTATGGATAAAAGTAGAGTCAATAAAGAGATATCCGATGTTGTTGAAAAATTAGTAGAAAATGGCAAATGCGCCCTCAAAGAAATGGTTGGCTTAAATCAAGAACAAGTGGATCATATTATAAAAGAAATGGCACTTGCAGGCATCGATAATCACATGTATCTTGCGAAAATAGCAGTTGACGAAACAAAAAAAGGTGTCTATGAAGATAAAATTATAAAAAATCTTTTTGCAACAGAGTATATTTATCACAGCATAAAGTATCAGAAAACAGTAGGCATAATCGATGAAAACCCGGAAGAAGACTATTTTGAAGTAGCAGAGCCGGTAGGTATTATTGCGGGTATTACACCGGTAACCAACCCTACATCTACAACATTATTTAAATGCATTATTGCAATGAAAACAAGAAATCCCATTATATTTGCGTTTCATCCAAGTTCTCAAAAATGCAGTGTAGAATCTGCAAGAATTATGCGTGATGCCGCTATTCAAGTAGGTGCGCCTCCATACTGTATTCAATGGCTTGAAAAGCCTTCAATAGAAGCAACTCAGTCTCTCATGGAAAATGATGGCATATCGTTAATTTTAGCTACCGGAGGATCGTCCATGGTAAAAGCCGCTTATAGTGCCGGAAAACCTGCTTTAGGCGTAGGTCCGGGCAATGTTCCTTGTTATATAGAAAAAACAGCAGATATAAAAAGAGCCGTTACTGATTTAATTCTGTCAAAAACCTTTGATAACGGTGTAATTTGTGCATCGGAACAGGCAGTTATTATTGATAGGGACATATATCTACCTGTTACGGAATACATGAAAAAACTGGGATGCTACTTTGTTAATAAAGAAGAAAAGAAACAACTTGAAAAAGTAGCAATTGATGAAGAAAAAGAGGCTATGAATCCTCAAATTGTAGGTCAATCGGCTTTTACTATTGCGAAACTGGCTAAAATAAATGCACCTGAAGATACTAAAATACTTATAGCAGAAATAGAAGGTGTCGGTCCGGAATTTCCATTATCACGAGAAAAATTAAGCCCTGTTCTGGCATGTTTCAAGGTTAATAATCCTGAGGAGGGTATACAAAAGGCGGTAGACATGGTTAATTTCGGAGGTTCCGGACATTCAGCAGTTATTCATTCAAACAATGAAACTATCATCAGCGATTTTGCTGAAAGAGTCAATACGGGACGAATTATTGTAAATCAGCCCTCCAGTCACGGTGCTATCGGCGATGTGTACAATACCAATATGCCTTCTCTAACATTAGGATGTGGCTCTTTCGGAAGGAACAGTACTACTGCAAATGTGTCCGCCGTAAATTTAATCAATAAGAAACGTGTGGCAAGGAGAAAATATAATATGCAATGGTTCAAAATACCTAAAAAAATTTATTTTCAACCAGGCTCTGTCCAATACTTATCTAAAATGCCTGATATCTCAAGGGCTTTAATCGTTACAGACGAAATTATGGTCAAGTTAGGCTATGTAAAAAAAATCCTTTATTATTTAAGAAAACGTGACGGAAGGAACTATGTACATGCAGAAATTTTTGATCAGATTCAGCCTGACCCTACAGTAGATACGGTAATGGAAGGGGTTAAAGCAGCAGAAATCTTTAAGCCGGATGTTATTATTGCTCTTGGAGGCGGCTCTGCTATCGATGCGGCAAAAGCTATATGGCTCTTTTATGAACACCCTGAAACAGATTTCGGAGATCTCCGCATGAAATTTATGGATATTCGCAAGCGTGTATTTAAATATCCTCCGTTAGGAAAAAAAGCAGAACTTGTAGCAATACCTACTACTTCCGGAACAGGTTCCGAGGTTACATCTTTCACAGTAATCACTGATCCTCAAAAGGAAATAAAATATCCATTGGCCGATTATGAGCTGACACCGGATGTAGCAATTTTAGACCCGGAATTTGTTCAATCTGTACCGTCTCACGTGACAGCAGACACCGGTCTGGATGTTTTAACACATGCAATTGAAGCCTATGTCTCGGTAATGGCATCTGATTATACCGATGCCCTCGCCATGAAAGCCATTCAGCTTGTATTTGAATATCTGCCTAAAGCTTATCTGAATGGGCTCGATGAAAAAGCGCGAGAAAAAATGCATAACGCTTCCTGTATTGCCGGCATGGCTTTTACAAATGCCTTTTTAGGTATAAACCATAGCTTGGCACATAAATTGGGGGGTGAATTTCATATTCCTCACGGCAGGGCAAACGCTATATTGCTTCCCCATGTGATTAGATACAATGCATCTCGCCCCACAAAATTTACGCCTTTCCCAAAATATGAACATTATATTGCAGATGAAAAATATGGAGAAATCGTAAAGTATCTCGGACTTCCCTGCAAGACCCCTGAAGAAGGTGTGGAATGTCTGATATCTTCAATTATAGAGCTCATGAAAAAAATCGATATCCCTTTATCAATAAAAGATTGCGATATAACAGAAAAGCAATTTATGAATGTAGTTGATGAACTGGCTGACAAAGCCTTTGAAGATCAGTGTACAACTGCTAATCCAAGAATGCCTTTAGTTTCAGAGTTAAAAGACATATATATAAAAGCTTACCACGGAATCTAAATAGAATTTAAAACCGCCCGTAAATTAACGGACGGTCGGTGGTTGAATTCTTTCTGCGATTTAAATTTCACATTAGCCGCTATAAGGATTGCTTTGATTCATTCTCTGTTGAGCCTGTTGCTTTTCTGCCTGACTAAGAGCACTTACTCCTCTTAAGTTTGATGCATTCACAGCTGAATTCATTGCATTCTGGGTATAATTCTGAGCTGAGTTGGTATAGACAGCACCTGCCAAATTCACTGAATTTCCTCGAGCTTGTACTGAATTCATATATTGCTGTACTTTCTGTTTCTCCCTTTGTTCTATGGCTTGTGAATTGTTTAGGTTAGGTATATTCGCATTTTGATACAAAATACATCCACCTTTCTTTTAAATTTATTGTAAGCTTACATTAAATATTATTTGCAATATCTATGCAATTATAGTTTGAAATATTTATTATAAATAACTAAAACTGTTTTATTGAATTTTTTAAAAGTTGAATGTTTTTATTTTTTTTGCACAAGCTTAAAATAATCAAGAAATAATCTCAACCATTTTTTTGAAAGGAGGTATAGAAAAATGTATAAAACTATAAAAGTTTTAATAATAAAATTTATATTAACATTAGCCGCAGCTTTGATTGCATTTTCTTTGTTTGGAAATATTTTTCTTTCAGTCTTATTGATGATTGCAATTTCCGGAACAGTGATTAATTATTTAATAGGTGACTTAATTTTACTTCCATCTTTCGGCAATACAACTGCTGCAATAGGAGATGGTGGTCTTGCGGCAATTATTGCATACATTATCACTCTCAATTCATACGGATATATATTATCTTTAGTCCCTTTTATTATTTTTGCAATACTCATTGCAGGTTCAGAGTATTTTTTCCATAATTACCTTATTAAAAGAGATGCTTTATTGCCAAATATAAAAGAAATAGCTGAAGAAAATAAACCTAACTTTAATTTTGAAACAAGTGTAGATTTCGATTTAAATAATCATATCGATAATAATGAAGAGAATAATACTGACGACAAGAAAGAATAACAGGCATATAATTAATATGCCTTCCTTTCTCTTTAATCTTCAATGTAATCCATTCTGTAATATTTGGTTTTAAATCCGGCTTTTTCATAAAGCTTTCTTGCCCTTGCATTATCCATATCTACATGTAGAGATAGTTTTCCATCAGATGCCTCAACAGCTTTTTCAATAAGTTTTGTTGCAATACCTCTGCCTTTATTTCCAACTTTTGTTCCTATATAAGCCATGTGATATGTAGCCAAAAAAACATCAACATTGATATTTACCAACACACATACACCCTGCGGCGAGCCATTTCGATAAGCCAAAAAGAAATAACCCTTTTCGATGGCGTTTTTTACAGCATCTTCTATTTCACCCCTGGGATCACCAAATTCAACCAGCCATTCTTCAACGATATCTGCCAAATCTTTCAGAGAATACTTACTGTAATCCTTTATTTCCTGTATTTCAATATTACTGGCAGCATCATTGAGAATGATAACATGCTTTCCTTTTGATATCTTTCCTTCTTTCGCCATTTTATAAAAACCCGCAAAGGGATAAGCTTCCTCAGTTGATAATAGTATATCTTCTTTTCGCCTCAAAATATTGGCACTTTCTTTCAATAGCCCCTCATTTACGGAAATGATGCTCCCTCTGGTATCTCTTACTGCTTTCAATGTTTCTTCCAGTAGATAGCTTTCATCTGTAAATAAATGCCTGGAGTATTTGTTTAATTTCACATGATACTGATCAATATTGTCAATCTGTAAATTTTTTTTATAATCATCGTAGATTTTATTTCCTTTTGGTATGGTGCAAGAAAATATTTGAGGGTATTCTTCCATGTCACCATGTACCCATTCCCTGACGAATCCACTGTAAAGGCTTGTAACCGTATAACCATAGCTGAGTTGAGCAAACACAGAGCTTACCCGTCCTTTTAATTTTTGAGTAATCTCTTCTCCAAGTCCTTCTAAAGCCATATGACTCAGTTGTCTGCTGTTATATCCTGTACCGTTATAATAATCATTTTCTTTGCAATAGTCACTTAAAAATACCATTCTGTTTTGGAATTTTGTTCGAGTAAAATCAATGAGTTCCTGCTCTTTGTATTCTTTTCTTTTCCACCTTTCATTGGTGAATACAGGTATTTTTATCTCTAAACTACTGTTGTTTGCATATTCTTTAAGAGATTTGATATAACTCTGTGTTCCATCAGCTAAAATTATTTTTCTATCCATTTCCATTGCATCTTTGACAAGAACTTCTGCTATTCTGTCAAACTTATGACCATATGGATTTGCCCCTTCCAATTTTAAATAAATTTCCTTTACGCCTAAGTAATTTTCCAGTTCTTTTGCTCTGAGTAACGGTGTCTTTCCTGAAATATTCATTTTTAACCTCCTTTGCTTATCCCATTATCAATAATATGTTTAAAATAAAAATTACGCTGTCATTATACCCAGTAACATCATGCCATATAATAAGAAATTTTTAAAGGAATATCTTATATTTTGTTCCTTACCCTTCCAATAACATATAATGCATATGGTATTATAAATCCAAAAAAAATATTCAACTGCAGTCCGATATAATTGGAGAAATTTTCAAGTTCAAATAGGTTTTTTGCTATATAGAAAGAAAAAATAAATGCAAAAATGGTAATAGGACTGATGAAAGTTTTGCTCTGGGACAAGGAAAATAGCGATTTGATAATACTGGTAATTATATGTAAAAATACAGATATGATTACAAAATCAACAATTACCCAAAAAGCAAGGGCTACAGATTCGATTCGTTCAATAGTATCCATTATGGCCACACTTTTTATCACAAGAAAATACGGCAATGGCGCCCGTTGTATAATACTATAGCCGTATACACCTATAGTTTGAACCAAAAGCATGGTTCCCATTACCAAAATGTAGGCCGAACCTTGAATTCCAAATATTCGAATATTCTCCTTATCATTTATTTCATCTCCAAAAAAGAAGATGAAAGTAAAATACGCCCAAATACCCAATATTGAATACGTTGATTTAATCACAGGAAAAATGTCATAATGCGTAACAGGCAGTAAATTAATCAATTCAACATTTGTGAGTGTCAGTAAAAACAAAATTATGAAAATAAATGAGAATAATAGAAAGAAAAATTCAGTTCCTCTGGCCAGTAAAACGATTCCTCCCCGGGTTACAAAAAAGACAACTGCCAAAATGGTTAAAGTAAAGAAAACCATAGGTGTATTAGGAAGCAGAGAAGTTAAAAACCTCTCGGAGTAATGCCTTACATATAAACCAAGTAAGACCATTATCCATAATAGATAGAATGCAATAAGAATTTTACCCGGGATTCTTCCCATAATTTTGCAAATGATATCTGATAAATTTTCTTCTTTTTCTTCCTTAAAAAAAGCCTGCATGGTATACACCAAAAAAATAAAAGGCACGATGACAAATACAGGAGCTAACCATCCCGCACGCTCTCCGATTCTTGCTGCATAAACCGGAAATAATCGTATGGCAGGCGAATATACAAAGGTTAAAAAGAGAATAACTGCCTGCCGTGTAGATATTTTCTCTCTGGATGCTAACAAAACATCACTCCTATCTCTATCTGCCAATTAACGAAAGTAATTTTTCCGAAAAACTTTCACGCTGTGGGTCTGAAAGATAAAATGCACCTACAGCTCCAACAACAAGCATTAAAAAAATGTAGATAATTATATCTTTTCTTTGATTTTTCTTTTTCATTTCTTTTATATCCCATATACTGAGAATTAAAATACTTATTACTAAATAGGCCATATCCTATTCCTTCCCTTGATAACCGCTGGGTTCCTTTACTTCATAGGTTCTCTCTATTATTGATTTCACTTGTATGGCATAATGAATTTTGGGAAATATCTGCATCCATTGATCTTCTATTCTACGCCATTTCAAAGGTCTTCTCATTCTGATTTTATCGCAAATATTCAGACAGTCCGATTTTGATTTCAATATCTGATCAATAACCTGCTTAATTTCATTTTCCAAAATTTCCGATTGCTGCGACTCCATATAATGTATGGATGCCTCTTCCGATATATCCGCCAGAGATTGTATTTCACCTAAATTGCTTTGCACCACTGTTTTGACAGTGACATCAGTAAGCTCATCACCCACAAATTTGGGAATCACCTCCGTATTGCTTTCAATGATTTCAAGAGATGCATCTCTGCCCAATAAGTCTTTTACTGCTACAATTGACGATTTAACATTATTGGTAATCAAGTTAAGTCCCCGCGATATATCTAAACCAATATACCCTACAAGTTTCAAATCGGCAATGACTGCATATCCGCAGATATCTATACCTATCGGGGTTTTCCCTTCTTCATTGTCACGGCATACCAACTCTATACAGGGAAGACGTGCGCTTCCGTGATGAATATCAATAAATCGCATTAAATCCGAAACCTTCATCTCTTCGGATGTGCTGAGTAATTTTATATTCTTCCCCAAGCTGTCCAATTTATCAACAATGAAGTATTCGGTTTTATTAATTTCTTCTATCAGTTCTTTTGCAGTGGAACCTTTGACAATGTATATCATGGATTCTATCCGAAGTTCATGATCTCGTGTAAAAAAATCAAAGTACTTTATAATACTCTCTTTTGCCGCTTCTTCTCCTATAAGGTAATACTTGGTATGCCCCCAAAACACCACTTTATCACCGTGTGTTCGAGTATTACGAACTGCATCAAACACTGTTTTCCCTTCTGATGTCTGTATCTGCGCCTTTCCTTTTGCCCTTTCGCTGCTTCCGCTGCTACCTCCGTTATTTCCCTGTTGGTCGCTGTCATCCCTGTCATCCATCCTTTTGCTGGCTATGGTAATCATTGGGTTGCCGTCTTCAGATATATCCACTCCAACCAATTGGACCAGTTGCAAATCATCTATTTCATGACGCAAAGGTAAAAAATCTGTTTTGCATCCTGACAAAAACAAAACCGCAAGCATTAACGTGATAATCATCAGTTTGTTCTTCATAGGTCACCTCTATTTCTGGCGCTTCTTATTGGTTAGTTTAAGACTGGATGGCCGTTTCTTCATTAAAGATAACGGGACACGTATCAATGTATCTTTTGTCATATCCCGACCTTCATTTGCAACAAAAGGACTGCAGTAGGGAACTCCAAAAGATTCAATTGCATTAAGGTGAAATATAAGTACCACAAAAGCCAAAGAAAGCCCGTAAAGTCCGGCAACGGATGCACTTGCCACAAAGACGAGACGAAAAACACGAACTGCATTTGAATAATCCTGATTGGGCATAATAAAACCGCTTATTCCCGTAACTGCAACAACAATTACTATAACAGGAGAAATAAGCTTTGCCTGGACCGCCGCCTGTCCTACTACCAAAGCACCGATTATAGACACGGCTTGCCCAATTGCCTTCGGGAGCCTTAGCCCTGCTTCCAAAAGTATCTCAAATGCAATTAGCATCATAAATACAGAAGTCACTGTTGGAAAAGGCACCTCCGTTTTGCTTCTGATAATGGAAATTGCAAGAACCGTAGGGACCATCTCCTGGTGAAATGTTGTTATTGCCACATAAAATGCAGGCAAAAATAGCGTTATTAAAGATCCGGTGTATCGAAGCAATCTTAAAAATGAGCTAATGACGTAATTCTGGGCATAATCCTCCGGAGCTTGGTAAAACATAGCCAATGTGGCCGGTATAATATAAGTCACCGGAAGTCCGTCAATTATCATGCCCACTCTGCCTTCCAGAATATTGTGACAAAATTTATCCGCTCTTTCAGTACTGAGTATCTGCGGAAACATAGTTCTCCGGTAATCAATGATATATTCTTCTATATTTCCTGCCGTAATGACTCCGTCAATATCAATGCCCTCAAGGCGGTTAATAACTTCTTCAACAATTTTTTTATTGGTAAGACTTTCTATATAAATGACTGCAACCGGCGTTTTACTTTGATATCCTACAATGGTTTCTCTTATTCGCAAAAACGGCGTACGTACTCTGCGTCTTACTAAAGATGTATTTACTCTCAAATCTTCTATGAATGCATCCTTTGCACCTTTCAGTGCATTTTCGGTAGTAGGTTCGGTAATGCTTCTTTTCTCAAGTTCTTTTACATCAAATGTGATGGCTTTCTTTTCTTTATCAAAAACCAGTGCTACAGAACCATTTAAAATATCCGACAAAACATCTTCCAAGCTTTTTCGAAATTTCCGCGAAGCATGGTAGATGCTATCATGTTCTATTAATTTAATAATGCCATTAATACTTGTTGCTTCTTTAAATTCTCTTTCCTGTGTCAAAGACTTCAATACATGGTCATTTACCATTTTTACATTTGTAAGCCCTTCGATGAAAATAACAGTCACCCGAATACGGCGAGTTATATAATGAACTTGATAATTAACATCACTACTGTCTGATAATATGACTTTAATATTCTCAGTAGTTATTTCTTTATTAATTAAATTAAATTCTTCTTGCGGATCCGACGCGATCACTTTTTCTTTATGCCCTCCAAATTTCAACAAATCATTCCCTCCTATAATTTGTTAAAATAGTATTCCACAACCTAAAAATTCCATGCACCTTTTCTTTTTTTCAACGAAAAAAGCGATGGATTTCCCATCGCTTCAGATTGTAGAATTGAATACTGATCTTATTAAGGTAAATCATCGAGGTATTTATATAAATTCAATTTTATTCTTTCCTGCAGTTTTAGCCTTATATAATGCTTTATCTGCCAATTCCAACAGATCTTCAGGAGAATGATTATAATCGGGAATGATAGATGCAACTCCTATACTGACTGTAACAAAGATGCTTACCGGTGAACATTTATGAGGAATATGAAGTGCCTCAACTTCTTCTTTTAAAGCTTGTGCCCATTGAACCGCCTCGTTTTCTTCAATTTCAGCCATTAAGACAACAAACTCCTCTCCCCCGTACCGCGCCACCACATCACTTGCACGCTTAAAGGAGTTTTTTAATGCCTGAGATACTTTAACCAAGCATTCATCCCCTTCTTTATGCCCATAATAATCATTATATGCTTTAAAATTATCAATATCTATAAACAATAACGAAATAGGTCGTCTGTTCCGCAAAGACCTCCTCCACTCCAATTGAATGGTTTTATCAAATTTCCTTCTGTTCCATAAGCCTGTTAAAGGATCTTCAAAAGAAATAAGGTGAAGCTTGGCATTTGCTTTTTCCAGCTCCGATTTCTGGTGCTCAACTTTCTTCTTTGAATTCTCCAATGCTTCCGTACGTTTTTTTACTAACTTATCCAAATTCAGATTCAGTTCTGTTAATTTTGCAGTCACTATTTCTTTCTCCTCAAAAGCATTTGAAAACTTCCGTGCCAACAATAATGAATGTGCAAAGACAAAAATCAACTGACCAAGAGAAGAAAGATTTCCTGTTATGAAAATATTTCTTAAAATGGAATCACTGTTATCGTTCATCCATACACTAAAAAAAATAATATCATTAAGACTTGTAATGATTAGAGCCAATGCTCCTGCAATAATCAAACCTATATCTTTCTCTCTTTTATAAAGCTTAATTACAAAAATACATACAATATAAATAATCAAAAATATGCCGAACAGTTGAAACACTGGGTTAGCAACAGTAAAAATTCTGGCAGGAGTCAGGAAAACCAGCCCTCCAAAAGCAAATCCTACAATCTGTACAGTTCGAATAATTTTATTAGAAATATCATTTGTGAAAATAGATTTAAAGAACATGATGATAACTACTGATCCAAGATAGAAAGTGAGTGTTTGAATTTTATGGGCAATCTCCCAATTAAAATAAGGAAAAAGATAAATCAAAAATCTTTCTCCTACTAACAGAGTTCTTATCCCGAGAAATATGCTGAGTAGCCCAAGGTAAAAAGGCGCATATTCCTTTCTTCTGAAAAAAAACAATGCAATATGATATATTCCTAAAATTGTTAGACTGCCAAACAAAAATAATTCATATGCGATTCTGCTATACCTGATTCTTAATATCTGTTTTTCTGTCCCAAGAGTCAGGCTTTCCAATATTCCTCCGCTGCGATGATGGTAATTAGAAACTTGTATCACTATTTCATTTGTACCCTCATCTGTTTCAAAAAACACAATCTGTGGAAGGTATTGGGGAGTCGATAATTCTCTGCTTTCTCCAACTGTTCCTGCAACCGCCATCAATTCTTCATTAATCCAAAGATTATATGATGTGAATATTCTTGGCATCTTTATTGCTAACCTTTCTTTCTCTGCCGTTTTTAAGAACAGCCGATAAGTTGCGAATCCCTCTCCCGGCAAAGTCTCTTCGTTAGCTTTATATCCATTCCATGCACCCGGCAAATCAATATATTCTTTTTTTTCGGCATCTACCTCTTTTGATCTTTCAGGAGTTAACAGCTGGTACCAGTAAAATTCCCACTGTCCGTCCATTTTGATAATACCATCGTCTTTATTCCATTGTGTCAGGTCAAGAACTCCTTCTGCAGCTTTTAAGCCACTCGACGTTTTCTCCGAACAATTTGCTTCCAATGGCATAAAAAATATAAATATTACTATTATAACTATTGCCTGCTTTATATAAGTCATTATTTAAAAACACCATCCTGATTCATCCGTTACAGAAATAATATCTTCTTCAATATTGTATCCGGTTTACTATCCATTTTATTTTATCGCATTTTTTCTGTTTCGTCATGTTAAAACATATGTCCCCTAAAATGGATAAAAAATCCTTTCATTGCTTGTCTTTAATATGTCTAAGCAATTTGTAATTGCAAATAATAGTAATGTTTCGAAAACTTTAAGGAGTAGTGCATATGAATATTATTGAAACAAGTTATAACTACATGTTAAATACCGTTTTAAATCTTGCAAGCCCAATAAAAAGAAAAATTATCAGAACAGAGTGTGAAGTTCATAAACATATTAATCTGAAAGCTCTGAAAGTTCTCCAAAACGACAGATATATGGGAGAATTCTATTTTTTCAGCAGTTACTTGTCAGATGTAAATAAAGGTGCCGTGTGGGCTGATCAAGACTTCAAGAGTTCTAATCACTTTTATAGGCCTCACCGAAATAAAAAAAAGAGTTTGTATGGAAGAAAGAATGCCATGGAATTGGGAATTGAATACTACTTCCAAGCCCGCAGTCTCTGGAAAACAGGAAATTATAATGATTCTCTTTTTAATTTTGGTGCGGCTTTACACATCATCCAAGATATGACAGTTCCTCAGCATGCCAATATACGCTTGCTGAACAACCACCGGGAATTTGAAACCTTTGTAAAACGAGCCTATCGGCATATAGACGAATTCGAAATCCGCGAAGGTGCATACTTGTTGAATTCCATTGCATCCTATATAAAGTTTAATGCCCGGACTGCTATTAAAATATATAAACGATATAAAGTAATTTCTGATGATGAAACACGTTACTACCACGTTACAAAATGCGCCCTTCCTCTGGCTATAAGAACTACTGCAGGTGCAATGGTAATGTTTTACAAAGATGTGCTTCCGCAAACAATTCCTGACAAGACTCTTTGAAATACCAATATTCATTCTATTTTAAAAAGCCGGCATTTATTAAAAATACCGGCTCCGCTAATAATCTTCTATCTATGGCCTTTTCGCTTTATTATAAAACTTAATACAATGATTAATACTCCGGCAGCCAGGATCCATGGCAGCTTAGAGGAATTGGATTCAGGCTCTTCATTTGACGCAGCAATATCTTCTTCAGTTTCATTTGCCGAAACCAAATCGATTTCCACATCCTC
>CAZKKX010000042.1:0-16167 GCA_964553505.1 uncultured Eubacteriales bacterium
TGTCTGGATTTCCCTCCAATCCTGATACCGGCAGGGTTATAACCTGAGTGCCCAAAAACAGAGGTGCCCCCGGTTCCAACCCAATAATTGCCGCCATTGTGTTCTTCTTTTTGCTCGCACAGCCTTTTGTTCAGCATTTCCCGTAGCTCATCCAATTCATATTTCTTAAAAGCCATTTCATAAGCCTGAGCTTCATCCATCTCCCCGAGTTCCTTATCCAGCCAGTTCCATACCTGGTCCGGAATTTCCTCAGGTGTCCTGACATCTCTGAAATACTCGGCAAAAGCCTGATCGAATTTATCATAGTCCACTTCACTTTTTATCAGGATCCCTCTACAGAGCCGGTAAAAATGAATCAGACTGGAGGAACATAACCCTTTATCCAAAGCTTCTATCAACGAAAACCATTCATTTATGGAAACATTAAGCCCTTTTTCTCTAAGCAAATAGAAAAATGTAATAAACAATTATCCCCATCTCCTCATACTGAATCCTTTTTCTTTATAATCAAACAGTGCGTCGATATCTTGATTTTTTTTGAGAAGAACTCCTAAAAATGGAATTTCATCCTTTATTTTATCTACGGGCATACCGGCAACCACTAAAGCCTGCAGCCAGTCAATTAATTCTGATGTACTGGGCTTTTTCTGAATATCCTTTAATCCCCTAATCCAGTAAAAAGTCTCCATAGCTTGTTTCAACAGTTTTTCACGGATTTCGGGATAATGTACCCTTACGATTTCTTCCATCTTTTCTTCGTCCGGAAATTCAATGTAATGAAAAATGCATCTTCTTAAAAACGCATCAGGTAATTCCTTTTCTGCATTTGATGTAATAATCACAACCGGTCTTTGTTCAGCCTTAATCAATTCTTTGGTCTCCGGAATATAAAATTCCATTTTGTCCAGCTCCCACAACAGGTCGTTGGGAAATTCCAAATCTGCTTTATCGATTTCATCTATCAATAAAACTGTTTGCTTATCTGATGTGAAAGCTTCTCCCAATTTCCCCAATTTGATGTATTGTTTTATATCCGATACTTCTGTATCACCGAATTGACTGTCATAAAGCCGTTGAACAGTATCATATACATAAAGACCGTCTTGAGCTTTTGTGGTGGATTTTATATTCCAGATAATCAGTTCTTTATTCAGCGAATCGGATATTGCTTTCGCCAGCATAGTTTTCCCTGTTCCAGGTTCGCCTTTTATCAATAAAGGTTTTTGCAATGCAATAGAAATGTTAACTGCATACATCAGCTCGCTTGAAACCACATAATCATTGCTTCCTTGAAATTGTTGCAAACTTTTCATGTGTTATTCCTCCCAATATGTTGTGTAACGTGTATTATACCCAATATATTTTATGAAGCAAGGTTTGTGCCAAAAAAAAACAAGAGAAAACACCATCTTTAGTCCATGCTTTTCTTATTAATGAACAAAATAGTTCGGATGAGTTTACAACATAGAATAGGTAACTTCGGAGTAGTGTAAGTGAGAATAGAAGTGTAAGTAACCCCTCTACCCTTCTGACCTTCTGACCCTATTTTAGGTTTTTGACGCGTTTCAGACGGAAAAAATCCTCTCTTTCCTTTTCTTCAAGAACCTCTTCCATATATTTTACCTGTTCCTCATATTTTGGAATCTGGATTTTTTCCAAAGCATTAGCTCTTTTTTGAGTTTTCTTAATTTCAATAGCCAATTTATAAACTGAATTCTCGATTTCAGCTATCTCATAAATTAGGTATTTTACTTCTCTGAATTTTATGAAAGCCAAATCCACGGCTGGATTTGTGCGGTAAAAGCCATATTGTGCTTTTAAATTCGTTTCCTCATATTTTACTGTTGGAATTTCAACTCCCATAACACTTCTGGTCAATATTTTGAAATCCTCTTTCGTAGATATGGATAAACCTATTTCTCTCAGCTCATGGACACCCATACTTACATTGGCCACTTGCAAAGCTTCAAAAGCTTCTTTAAAAGTATCCGTCATTCTTCTCTGTATGTCTTTTACTCTTTCCATTAGGCTCATCATTTCACGTATCAAAACATTTCTTTTTTTATCCAACAATTCGAATCCACTTCTGGAAAACTCCAGAAAGCTTTTTGCCTTTATGAGGTTTGCTTTGGTTGGTGCAATATTAATATCCAAGTCTTTCCCTCCAGTTCAAGTGTAAAGTAGAAAGAGATCGCCGCGCTTCCCTCGCGATGACATAGAAACAGATTATGGATTATGGAGTATAGAGTCCATTAATCTTAACTGTTATACTTCTTCCCTGAAGTATTTATCCAAAATTGCAGGATCGATGCGTTCTAATTCCTCTTTAGGCAGAAGACTCAGTATTTCCCATGCCAGATTCAAGGTTTCTTCAATGCTTCTATTGTCATCAAAAGATTGTCTTACAAACTTTTCTTCAAAATGACGTCCAAACTTCATATATTGATTATCCAACTCAGATAAATCATCTTCTCCAATAATCTGTGCCAGCGCCCGGATATCCTGAACTTTGGAATAAGAGGCAAATATCTGATTAGCCACATCCGGATGGTCTTCCCTTGTAAAACCTTCTCCGATACCGTCTTTCATAAGCCTTGATAATGATGGCAATATACTGATTGGAGGATATATATTCTGTTGAAATAGTTCTCTGCTCAGTACAATCTGTCCTTCTGTAATGTATCCGGTCAAATCTGGTACAGGGTGTGTAATATCATCATTGGGCATGGTCAGAATCGGGAGAAAGGTAATGGACCCTCCTGACTGTTTCATCATTCCTGCTCTTTCATATATAGAAGCCAAGTCTGAATATAAGTAACCCGGATATCCCTTTCGACTGGGCACCTCTTCTCTTGCAGAAGATATTTCACGCAAAGCCTCGCAATAGCTCGTAATATCTGTCATAATAACCAATATGTGCATATCTTTTTCAAAAGCCAAATATTCTGCGGCAGTCAATGCACACCGCGGTGTCATAACTCTTTCTACAATAGAATCATTGGCCAGATTTATATACATGACAACCCTTTCAAGAACACCGGATTCTTCAAATGTTTTCCTGAAATAATCCGCATCATCATGCTTTACACCGATGGCAGCAAAAACAACTGCAAATTCTTCCCCTTCTTTTTCACTAATATTTGCTTGCTTTACGATTTGTGCTGCAATCTCATTATGGGGAAGCCCATTACCCGAAAAAACGGGAAGTTTTTGCCCCCTGATGAGTGTTACCAAATTATCTATAGAAGAAATCCCTGTTTGAATATAATTTCGGGGATATTCTCGAGCTACCGGATTAATAGGTCTTCCATTTACATTGTAAATATCATTACTGAATATATTTCCACCCTGATCAATAGGTTCTCCAATTCCGTCAAAGGTTCTTCCCAGTATTTCTTTTGACATTGGTAGCTCAAAAGGCTTCCCTGTAAATTTAACTGATGTGTTAACAACGGAAAATCCAGATGAACCTTCAAAAATTTGTGCAACAATGGCATCTTCCTCAATCCTTATTACCCTACCTCTTTTTTTGCTTCCATCGTTTAATGTAATATCTATGACTTCCCCATATGAAACATTTTCCGCATGGGAAAGAAATATCAATGGTCCTTCAATTTTATCCAGAAGCAAATATTCTTTGCTCATTTTATCACATCCTTCAATTTTTAGCTCTTCCGGTTGTTGACTATAAGCTATATTCCTCGATTAAAGAATCATAGTATTTTATTATACTATCTCGGATTTCCTTAATTACACTAAGGTCATCATTGGGTACTGTATATTTCATTTTTGTTATTTCACCAAATAGTTTTTCGTCTTTGACTTGTGATATTGGAATACCTTTCTTTATAGCTTCATATGCTTTATCATATAGCAATTCTATGCACTTCAGCATTTCGTACTGTTTTTTAAGCGGAACAAAAGTATCTTCTTTATGAAATGCATTTTGTTGTAAGAAGCCAATCCTCAATACTCTTGAAATCTCTAAAACAAGTCTTTGATCATCCGGCAAAACATCTTCTCCTACCAACTGAACAATTTCCTGCAGTTTATTCTCCTCATGCAGTATCCTGATCATTTTAGCCCTTAATTCCAGTACATCTACGTCTAAATTTTCCTTATACCAATTCCCCAGCATCTTGACATAACCACTATAACTGTTTAGCCAGTTGATGGCCGGATAGTGACGTGCATAAGCAAGTTTTTTATCCAAAGCTAAAAATGCATTGACGTATCGCTTGGTATTCTCAGTAACCGGCTCTGAGAAGTCTCCTCCTGCAGGAGATACAGCACCTATGATAGTGATGGAAGATTCCTCTCCACACAATGCTTGAACATAGCCCGCTCTTTCATAGAACTCTGCCAATCTTGATGGTAAATAAGCCGGGTAACCTTCTTCAGCAGGCATTTCTTCAAGTCTGCCTGATATCTCTCTCAGGGCTTCGGCCCACCTTGAAGTGGAATCTGCCATTATAGCCACATTGTAACCCATATCCCTGAAATATTCGGCAATGGTGATTCCCGTGTAAATGCTTGCTTCCCTTGCAGCTACAGGCATATTTGAAGTATTGGCGATAAGAATCGTTCGTTCCATGATGCTCTTTCCTGTTTTAGGATCAATAAGCTTTGGAAAATCTTCCAACACTTCTGTCATTTCATTTCCTCTTTCACCACAACCAATATATACAATAATATCTGCATCCGACCATTTTGCTAACTGATGCTGTGTCATTGTTTTTCCTGTTCCAAAACCACCCGGAATAGCTGCGGTTCCTCCTTTAGCTACTGGGAAAAACATATCAAGAACCCTCTGTCCTGTAACTAAAAGGCTGCTTATTGCAAGTCTCTCCTTGACAGGTCTCGGTGTTCTAACAGGCCACTCATGACTCAGCTTTAAATCAAATGTTTTTCCTGCATCATCTTCTATTATTACCAGTGTATCTTCAATAGTGTAAAGCCCATCTTGCTTCTTTTCTTTCACTGTTCCTTTGATACCATAAGGAACCAATATTTTGTTAGTTATTAGAGAAGTTTCTTCTACTGTCGCAAAACATTGCCCTTCTTCAAGAACATCATTTTCAGAAACAATAATTTTTACATTCCATTCCTTTTCACTATCGACGGATAACAGCCCAATGCCTTCCGGAATAAAGCCCTCTGAGATTCGATTGATTTCCAGTAAAGGTCTTTCAATACCGTCAAAGATATTTCCGATTAGTCCAGGACCTAATTTTAAGGACAATGGTCTTCCTGTAGAAATAATATTTTCTCCGGACTTAAGACCTTCTGTTTCCTCATAAACCTGAATCGTGCCTTGATCTCCTTCCAGAGCAATAACCTCTCCAATCAATTTTCTATTTCCTACCATAACCATCTCACGCATTTTAAAACCCGTCATACCGGTTGCTTTAAGTACCGGACCATTGATCATGGTAATTGTTCCTTTAAGTTCAATCATCCGTACCATCAGCTCCTTTCAAGGCATTAAACAATTCTGTACCGATATAATTTTCATTGTTTTTTATAATAGATATTATAGATAAGTCTATCTTGTAACTCTTTTTATCGTCCGTACATGCTAATCCGCCTATGAGGTCCTCATCTGATATTTTAATCTGAATGGAATCTTTCTCAAGTTGATTTTTTTCTCCAGCTTTATAAATCATTTCACTAAACCGATTAGAGTCTTTTTCACTTACATGAAATATTAGACCCTGAACATTTGCAAAACTATTATAAGCTTTATTAAGAACTGTCTCGAAGAATTCTTGATACTCTTCACTGTCCGTATATGAATGTGCTTTCTCCATAAGCGTTTTATAGACTTGCTCAAGTATTTCATTTTGCTTATTATGCACTGCCTTCATTTTATTTATATTGGCATGAGAAATGAGTCTTGCTTTTTCTTCCTTTCCCTTTTTTTCCATGTCACGTATCAGCTTTTCCTTTTCTCTATTTAATTCACTTTTATATGCTTCTATTTTCTCTTTTACCTCATTATTAAGCCTTTCGGCTTCTAAGTCATATTCCTTTTTCGCTTTATCTAAAACCATATTGGTAAAAAGATTAAGCTTTTCTTCAATGGTAATCATTTTAGCCAACACCTCAAATCCGTAATCCAATGGATTCTTTAATGATATTCGTCATGTGATCAGATCTGGTCATCCCATTTTCAGTTGATATCACTACAATTAGCGGTTGTTTTTTGTTTATTTTTATATCCAACAGCCGCTCTTCTAAATATGAATATATGCTTTTATTAACCACAAGTATCTGTATATCTTCGTTCCTTATAACTTCATCAAGTGATTTTTCCGCTTCTTCTTTACTCTCAACCAATTTGCCTTCTACACCTGCCAGCCTCATTCCTATTATAGCGTCATCATGGTCACTAATGATATATGTTTTCATAAGTAACCACCTATAATCTTCCAAGTATGATGATGGAAATAATCAATCCATAAATGGCAATCCCTTCTGCAAGTCCAACAAATATAAGGGTTTTTCCTAAAATCTTTGGATCTTCCGAAACCGCACCCAAAGCAGCTGATCCAACAGTCCCAACGGCATAACCTGCACCTATGGCTGCTAACCCTGTGCTCAAGGCCACTGCAATAAATCCTAATCCTGCAGTGCCTCCAGCACCTTCGCTGACAGCAAATACAATCTCTGGTACAGCAAAGGTGATTGCTACCAACATAACTGGAATATACGCAGCAAGATTAATTCCCAGTATTTTTTTTATTTTCTTTTTGGATGTAATTCTCGTACCGTTGGAAATAAAAAATACACCCGTCCCAATAGTAGCTGCTACCAAAAAAACTACTGAAATCAATATAACTCTCATCTTTTTTCCTCTCTTTCTATGCTTTTCTTTCTCTCTCTATATATAAAGTCAAATTATAAGTTACTCATTAAAGTGTAAACCTTAAACCTTAAATCTTTTTCTAACACTCTATCCTTCTGCCCTTCTATCCTTCTTCTCCTCGCGGTGGCAACCCTCCCTATGAGCACTTAAGTGCTACAGGATGGTATTCGATTCCTTCGCCTACAAAATATTTGCTGAACATTTCATAGTATTCAAGTCTTAGTCCCTGAATAAACACAATCAATCCTTCCAGACCAATCACGATAACATTGCCTAAGATATATATCAATATGCCTGCCGCTCTATTATTTGCTAATTCAGCCATTGTATGAAATGCCATAAAAAGACCTACATGATTTAAAGCAAATGCACCTACCCTTATGAAAGAAATAGTATTACTTAAAATATTGATAATAGTTTCAAGTCCTTCAAAAACACTTTCTGTATAGTAATTTGCAGGAGGTTCTTTATATAAAGGTCTTTCGTTCTGCAGAAAATGTGTCAGAGGTTCACGAATGATAATCAGCAATATACAAGTTGTCATCACAGGAATTAATAAATGTATTGGAATAGTTTTGATGCCAACGGCCATTTCTCCCAATATCATCAGCAGCCCCATAAAAAATACGAACCCACATACACCGTTTCGTCCAAAGATGCCCTCTTTTATATCTTTATTATTAACGGCATTGATAATTCCAATTGCAAAACTGATAAAAAGGAATATGGCACCTACAATAATAGAACTGTATAACATTGTATTGATGTTCTCCATTGGTCTCAAAAATAATGCAGGCAAAATATGTTCAAATCCAAATATACTGCCGTATAAAAATCCAAAGATGGTTGAACTAACACCTAATCTCATAAAAATCTGTCCATATACTGAGTTTGCCATTTTCTTTGTTGCTAAAAGGCCCATTAGGAAAATAACAATACCTTGACCTACATCTCCAAACATTGCGCCGAAAAGAAACATATAGGTTAAGCTCAGAAATAGCGTAGGGTCAATTTCCCCATAGGACGGTATTCCGTACATTTTTATCAAAGGTTCAAATGGACTAATTATCTTATGGTTCGACAACTTAGTCGGAGGAATGATATAGTTATAAACTTCTTTGGTATTTTTAAAAACTAAAATAACTTCTTCGTTATATTTTGATAATCTCTTATCCAACAGATTTTTTTCTTTTTGAGGAACCCAACCGGATAAATAAAAAAAGTTTTCCGTACAGGCAATATTGTTCTTTATAACAGTTTTTGCTTCTTCCATTTCATTTTGTGAAAAAGCTTTTTCTACATCTGCATAATATTTTTCTCTTAATTCTTCCTTTTTCTTTTCCATTTCAGATATTTCTTTTTCCAGAGCGACACTCTGTTCATTAAATATGGACTTAATTTCCAGAGGCTTTCCTGCACAGTTTTTAGGCGCCTCCAATCTTCTAAAGTTCAAAGATCTGAGAATCCTATCCGTTTCTAGTTTAAATTGCTTAAGTGAAATAATAAGATAAACCTCATCTTTTTGTTCGTTACCGATATGAAGAACAATGGCCGGTATGTTTTCATAATTTTTCTTTATTTTTTCTCTTCCCTCTTTAGAAAGAATGCCAATTTCATAATTAAAATATGCCATTCCGTTTAAGGTGCTCAAATCAATATTGACATCCTTCATCATTTTAAGGCAATTCTGAATGTTTTCCAATTGGCTGAGCTCCTGCCTCTTTGCATCCATTTTTTTTTGTAATGTATCTGCTTCTTGAAAAATGCTCTCAATGTTATCCATGGTGCTATTAAAAGTATAGTGCCCTGACAAATAGTCAGGATTTACTTCTTTAGGAATATTAAAGAAAGTCATCAAACTATCCAATTGATACTTAAAGCTTTTTAAGCTCTGTTGATCTTTATAAGAATGTATCATTGACATTTCTGCGATTTCTTCAATATTTTCTTCATCAACAGCAATCATGAAATTACTCTCATCAATTTCAACCATAGCATTGACAATGTGTAGTTTTCCGAACAAAACCATTTCTTTTACGATCTCATCAATGTGCTGAATGGGTGCTACAAGATTAAGCATGTTCATTCTTTCTACAGACATATCGAACCCTCCTAAACCTTTCGAATAAGGAATTGCTTGCTGTGTTCCACCGTGTATCCATACTTATGCGATTCAATAATAGAGATAATATCGCGCATTTCATACTCCAGTAAATGAAGATATATCATAAGTTCCATTATATTAAACTGCTCTTTTTTCTTGTAGCGGAGAAGCAGGAAATATAAGAATCTTTTACTTCTTCTTTCCATATATATTTCACGAGTTTCAATATTGTCTACCAAGAATCCATACTTGCTATTGAGAATTTTATCTATCAATTCATTAGAACCGTTTAGATAACACAATTCCTTAATAGCATCCTCATTAAACCGATAACCCCTGGGTAATGAATAATTATAGATTTCTTCAGGTAAAATATTAAATAATTTTTTTGCTCTGTAAATCCACTGCAGATTATACAAATCAATATAAGACCCTATAAATTTCCTTAATATTCGCCTATCCTCCGGTTCAAGTTTTGGGATAAAACTGGTAAGTTTTCTAAAATAATATTGGTCCAGAGTCATCTCCATATAAAACAACTGCCGATCTGTGCTTTCTTCTAAAAACGGTTTAAGAATATTATAATAAGGCGTCTGCGACATATTTTCAATTAAATCTTCTAAAGACTTTGACTGTAATAATTTGTTAAAATCAACAGTAGCATGTTTTGTAAATGCTATAAGCGAATGACTGACAGATTGAACATCTTCGCCTTTAATGGCAGTCTTTATCAGCAACTTAATATCGGAAATCTCAAATCGACACAAAAAAGACTTAAGCAATTTTTTGTAAATCCCTGAAAAATATAGAATTATCTGTTCATAATGCCTTACAATATTTTTCAATAACAAAAGTTCAAACTCTGCCAGGTTATGACTTGTCTCATCTATATCATCATTTAATAATTCACCATAAACCGGTTTTTCTTTTAAAAATTGCATAATATCTTCAACGTTCTCTTTGTTAAGAAGATTCTCATAATCTTCATCGGTTAACAGCTGCCCTTCCAGATATTTTATTTTAGTGTTGATAGCTGCATATTTTTTGATATCAGGCATATTTATCACTTCCCGGACAAATCTAATTGAAACACTTTTTTGAACATATCTTCGCAAAAGGAATCCTTTATCCTTTCATATTGTTCTTCTAATAATTTACATGAGGCTTCTGTATCTTTTTGAATTTTTTCAACTTCATTCAAACCTTCTGATTTATAGTTTTCTGCAATTTGACTGCCTTCTTTTTTAGCTTTACTGATTATTTCTTTTCTCAGTTCTTCTTTCTTTTGGGCTAATTCTTTTTGCTTATCTATTTTCAGCTGTTCCTTTTTCTCTTTTAAATTATACGCCTTTGAATCAATCTCTACTATTTTTTTTAATATATGGTCCACACAAAAACCTCCTTTCGCACTATAAGACATTTAATGTTATTATACTACACCTATCACACTAAAAAAATTAAAATAATATTAAAAATTCCTTAAAATATAGAGGAGAAATGTTAATATGTATCTTCAAATATTATTTTCCCATCCATCATGGTTAGTATTGTTTTTGCTTCCGACAACTCACAATTGTCCACGTTAAAAACATTTCTGTCAAGCACGATGATATCCGCTAATTTTCCTATTTCTAACGAACCCAGATCCTTTTCTCTGTACATTTGATAAGCTGATCCCATTGTATAGGCCAATATAGCTTCTGAAAGTGTCAGTTTTTCATTTTCGTTCAGCGATGAACACGAGCCATCACCAGGGTCCCTTGTGACAGCACGATATATGCCTTTCATCGGGTCTATAACAGCTATAGGACAATCTGTTCCAAAGGCTATAGAAGCACCACTTGTCACCAGTGACTTAAATGCAAAGGCATATTTCAGCCTTTCTTCTCCTAATTTTACCTTAAAAGTTTCATAAACACCCCATATATGCGCTGGCTGCACAGAAGGGATAACGCTTATTTTTTTAAATCTTGAAATATCAACAGGATGAATATTCTCTATATGTTCAATAGTATGCCTTAATTTTTTTCCAGTAATATTTTGTACGTTTTCAAACATATCTAATGCCAACCTGACTGCTCCGTCTCCACAAGCATGTAGCCTTACCCGAATATCATTTTTACTGAACTCAACTATTTTTTTTCTTGTTTCTTCTTCGTCAAACAATGCATATCCTTTATAATCAGGCTTATCCAGATAGGGCTCCAATAAAAGTCCGGTATTTGCCATCGCGGTTCCATCCACAAAACCTTTTGCCCCTGAAAACATAAGTTTTTCAGAACAATAATGGTTTTTGAGTTCAACAAGTTTCTCAACGCTTTCGTCTATTCCAGGAGAAAAATGAATTCTTGTACTCAATTTATTATTATTTTCAAGTTTACGATATTGTTCATATTTTACAAAATCAAAAACCTGAACATCACTTATTGATGTTACTCCATAACCGGCAATATATCTACAGGCTTCCTCAATCATTTGTGATTCTTTTTCCGGATCCATTTTAAATGCTTTATCAATTATTAATTTTATCGCAGACGGCTCAAGCAAATGCCCGGTCGGTTCGCCATTTTGGTCTTTTGTAATTTCTCCGCCCTCGGGATCAGGCGTATCTTTGTCAATTTGGCACAGCTCTAATGCCCTGCTGTTTACCCACACACTATGCATTTCTTCGTTAAATAGAATAACCGGTGTATCGGAAAAAAATTTATCTAAAGATTTTTTTGTAGGCAATCTCTTTTTCTTCCAATAATGATAATTCCAACCGAACCCAAACAACCACTCTCCGGTTTGAGCCTTAGAGAAGTTATAAAGCATTTTGACCGCTTCTTCTTCTGATTCAGCCGTTATTACATTTGCCGAAACCGCCCTGAGAGCGGCAAAAATTAAGTGTACATGGCTGTCACAAAAACCAGGCATAATTAATTTATCTTTATAAGAATAGATTTTTGTTTTTTCCCCCATCCATTTTTGCATTTGTTCTTCCGTTCCTACCGCTGCAATCCTATTTTCTTTTACGGCTACAAATCCATCTAATAACTTCTCATTTGCACCTGTAAAAACCGTATTGGATTTTAATATATAATCTGCACTGAAATGATCCATTATTGCTACTCCTTGCTAATATTAAGAATTGCCTTAATTTGATTGATTAGCAATCAAATTATGGCAATTCTAATGTATTAATAATACCAAACTCTAATTTAAAAATAAACCCCTGTGGTCGGTTGCAAATAAGGACTTGTAAATTGCGCATTTACCGTATATTCAGATGTTGAGATTTAAAATATCGTTATTTATCCAATCTTTCTTCAAGTGTGGCGGTTCTTGCCAGAAAAAGTGTATAAATCTTTGCTGCCGTTATCAGCGTATCTACTGAAATTCTTTCATTTTCCTGATGGGCATAATCCTCATGATCATGATAAACCGGACCGAAACAAACCGTATTAGGCATTGCTTTGGCATAGGATGTTCCATAGGCCAGTTGAAATTCATTTCTCTGCCCGCTGATTTCTTCATAAGCCTCACTCATTATCCTGATAAATTTCTTATCTTTATTGACATATAAAGGCTCCATATAACCCAGCACCTTTGTTTTGAAGGAAAATTCTTCTTTTAATCTATCAAGAGACTCCTGTAATTGACTTAAAGTTGTTCCATATCGAGTCCTGATGTTAAGGTTTAATAGAGTCCGTTCTTCCTGTATCCGCATCATTGTAGGCACAACAGTTGTGTACCCCATGTATTCCCCATTCTCATAGGGGTTTTCCCGGTAAATGCCAAGTTTTTTACCATAAAAATCATCCTTCAAATAGTATTGAATAAACTTTATGGCTTGTTGTGCATGATAATGCCCAATCCGATAACAACTGAGAAAGTTATTCATCAGAATAATGGCATTGATGCCTTTTTTAGGACGCGAACTATGAGTTGTCACACCATCTGCGCTAAAAATGTAATTGCCGTTTTCTTTTCTTTTAGCATCAATATGATGCTTCTTGGCTGTTTTAAGGAAGTCCCCTTTCTCCTCTTGTAGAAGCATTTCTATTTCCGCTTCCGCATGTGAGGGTACACTGTTGACACTATCACCGCTCACGAGAGTTTTAATAATCATTTCACATTTTCTTTTTTCCTCAGAAGTAAAATTCAAAAGAATATCTGCATAGCCCTTTTCGCGGTTTTTAATGGGAAAACTCCCGTCCGGCGTAAACCCAAAATCCGGCAGCTTATAATGCTTTGAGTAATTTTCCATGTCTGTCCAATTAACTTCCTCCTGTGTCCCCACAATCAACTGAATTTTTTTCTTCAGAGGCAGGTTCGCATCTTTAATAACCTTCATTGCGTGCAAAACAATGATTGCGGGGCCTTTGTCGTCCTCTGCGCCTCGTCCCCATATATTCTCGCCGTCATAAACCCCTTCAAAGGGATTTGTCTTCCATTTCGATATGTCTCCTGCATCTACAACATCCACATGGACCAGAATACCGATGGTTTCATCTCCTTGCCCCATCTCTACGATACCTACATCCTTTTCCGGAGTCATAAAGGTTTTAAATCCATAACTTTCTGCAATGGCAAGAAAGGCTTTCAGGCACATGATTACATCATGGTTTCTGTGGGAAACACTGGGAATATTGATAATCTCTATGCAATCATTAATAATAGAATCTTTTCTTTTTTCAATATGCTTCAATAAAGATTGCTCATTCATTATATTCCCCCTCGTATTAAATAGTTGTGCTGCTTTTTTCCAAGTTAAAGTAATTCTTTCGGAGTTTTTAAAATATAAAATAATATATAGATTAGGAATTGTTTACCAACGCCCTTCACATCTTTTATAAAAAAAGCGTATTATAGATAAAACAAAAGAGAGTTAGGGGGCCTTGAAGTGAGAAAAGATATTTTTCCTTCCCAGATTATTCAGTTTTGCCTTCTTATTCTGACTGATTTGCAGGCGGAATATCCGGAGTTTTTTGAATTTTTCCTTACTCTATTTCATATGTGGGAACATTCCTGCACGGAAATAAAATTCTGCAAACTATTTGAATTCTTAGATTGTTTTTTAAAAGGATGAAAAAGAGACTATCCCCCAACCTTTAATCTCTAACCCCTTATATCTTTATACTGATTTCTGTTGTTCTTCAAATTCTTTTTGAATTTCATGTTGGAGTTCTTCTGAGACAATAACATCATAGGCGGTCATAGCCAGTGAACAAGCACCTTTAAATAAAGCTTCTGTTCCTTTTTCTGTAAGAGTATGTTCCGCAAACTCTCTTGTATGCGGGACTATATTTTTATCTCCCATTCCTATCCATGGATGAATGGTAGGTACTACTTGGCTGACATTTCCTATGTCCAGTGATCCCCTCAAAGAAGCATTCTGATATATTTGCTCCTCACCTAACTGAAGCAGGTTAAGGTTAAATGCTTTTGAAAGTGTTTTATTGGTTCTGAGATCATCATAAGACTCTTCATAATGTTTCCAAGTAAGTTGCGCTCCTGTCATGGCACCAGCCCCTTCTGCTATGGAAATAACTTTTTTTGTTACATCATCTCTAAGTTCTTTTTTTGGTGCTCGTACATAAAAACGAGCTGCTGCACGCTCCGGAACAATATTGGCTGCCACGCCGCCCTCGGAAATAATCCCATGCATCCTAACTGTACCGGGAACATGCTGTCTTAAAGCATTAACTCCATTAAAGAGAAGTATCACGCTATCCAATGCGTTAATTCCTTTTTCAGGGCTGTGAGCAGCATGAGCCGGCTTGCCTTGGTACCCAAACTCCAGTGCATTCAATGCTAATGATGTCCCGCTTTCTTCTGAAAGAGGGCTGGGATGTGCCATCATAACAAAAGACACATCATCAAAAGCACCACGCCTTACCATTTCAACCTTTGCACCGCTTGTCTCTTCCGCAGGTGTACCAAGAACCATAATGGTTCCGCCTATCTCATCTATAACAGATTTTAAACCAATTGCCGCGCCCAACCCCATACAAGCAATCAGATTATGACCGCAACCATGACCAATTTCAGGCAAAGCATCATACTCGCATATAAAAGCAATCGCCGGACCACTTTTTCCGCTTTTATATATACCTTTAAAAGCTGTTTCTATTCCATAAACACCTTTTTCAATGTCAAATCCGTTTTTTGCCAGATTTTCACATAGTATTTTTGTGGCTTTGTATTCTTTATAGCCTTCTTCAGGAAAATCAAATAAATACTTGCTGATTTTCTTTAGTTCTGACAAATGATTAGATATCTTTGTTTTAATAGTTTCTTTCATATTTTCTCCTTCCGAACCATTATAAACATTGGCCTAATTTTCTTATTTTAACTGGCATATTTCACATTGTTATAAATTTTGTCAAATACATGAAACACTTCTTCTTTTCCAATATTTTCACTTACAAAATGACTCATCAGAAAAATTCCTTCAACCTGAGTAATAATTTGAAGAGCCAGCATGGAAGGTTCGATATCATTTCTGATTTCACCTGACTCAACACATATTTTAATAAATTGAATCAGTTTTTTTGTAGATTCAACGTACCATCTGGAAACGAATTCTTTCATTTCAGGGAAAAGTTTCATAGCTTCAAACATAAGATAATAGTGATTGGGCCTTTCTTCCTCAATATTAATAAATGTATCCATTTGTTTAATTGCAAGTTCTTCTATTCCTATTATAATATCTTGGAAATTTCGGGCAGACTCCACAATATCCGTTAAATAATTCAATTGTTCTATATAATACTTTTCCATTACCTCCTTTAAAACCTCTTCCTTATTTTTGAAGTGATGATAAAATCCGCCCCTCGATAAATTCAAGTCATCCAGAATATGGCTAATATTTACTGAAGTGTACCCCCTTTTCATAAACAAGTTAAAGGAATGTGAAAGTATTCTTTCTCGTGTATTCATTTTTTGATAAAATCCTTTCTGAACTATTTTATGGTAAACAGACCGACGCGTCGGTCTGTTTATAGTATATGTTTTTTTCCATATAGTGTCAACTTTTTTGTGCTCAACAGCATGATTTTACGTCTAAACTGTTATTATCTTAAAATACGAAACAGAAGTGACGGTTATTTTTTTTTAACATAAGAAAATTAGCAAAAAAAAATAACCGTCACATTTATGAAAGCAGCAACGCAGAAAAAAGGAGATTTTAAACAGTAAGAAGAATATATAT
>CAZKKX010000042.1:16177-17613 GCA_964553505.1 uncultured Eubacteriales bacterium
CTCAGGTTGTTGAAAAACTCATTGCATCAGTTAAAAAATGGTTATTTATACAAGTTTATTCATAAGAAGAATATATATTAACTTTTTCAACAATCCCAGTGTTAAATTATCTCATTTTATTAATTAAAATAAGCCTTATATTGTAATAACATAGGCTTTTTCTGCAATTTATGATATATGCAAATTGTTTTCCTTGTTGTCCTACATAAATCTTAATAATCATAAAAAGTATCTGTTAATATACTTTACATGTAGTTGAATGCCGCTCTGTTCGATCCTGTTAATACAACCATAATCCTGCGGCAAAGCCATAATGTACTCAAGGGGAATTCTTAAAATATCAGCCAAAATAATTCTATTAACAGATTTATGTCCTACGATTATCATGTTGTGATGACTCTGAAGAATATCGTTAAAAGTTTTTTTCACACGTATGGACAAATCAATAAAATTTTCTCCTCCTGGTATTCTATAGTATATAATATCTTTTCCTCGTTCCTCGAAAGCTCTGGGCTCTTCTTTTTTAATCTCTTCAATATACTTTCCATCCCAATTACCAAGATTGATTTCATTAAACCCATTAAGCGGTTCTACCTGAGTATTTAAATAGGAAGAAATAATTTCTGCTGTTTCTTTTGATCTTTTTAAAGAACTGCAGATAATACTGTATGACTTATATTCTTGTAAGCTCTTGCCTATTTTCGCAGCACGAGCAATTCCTTCGGAACTAAGCTTCACATCGTACTGACCAATCAATCTCTTTCCTTCGGAAAGCTCAGTCTGACAATGACGAAGCAATATAATGATTCTTCCTGCCATCAAGACTCACCCAACTTCTCTTTAATTAAATCTCTTACCGGTTTTTGAACCACTTTTTCTATATTCTTTTCAATAACGCCGGCATCGTTCATCCTCTTTTTTATGAAGGGATTGATCTCTTGTTTTTCCTTAATTCTTTTTTTGAGGTCTATAATACAGGTTTCTTTAACAATTTTATCTGCATAATACAAAACAGAAACTTCCGATATGCTTTTCAAGTATTTTTCTTCTATGTCCATATGATTCTTTACAATGGTAGAAAGCATTTTAAATCCCATTTTATGAAGTATTTTAGCACCTTCTAACGCATGGTTTTTTGTTCCCTTTTTAAAATCATGCAAAAGTCCGCTAACATATACTATCTCTGAATTGATTTCAACATGATGTTCTCTTAATATATCTGCTATGACTTTGGCCACCTGACCCACTCTTTTTCCATGATGAATCACCTTCTTAGGCACATTATGATATTGTAAAATAAAGTTACATTCCTCTGGTCCCGGCATTATTCGGGATTTGGTATATCTTAATGCAGATTCATAATCCTGTTTTGTGTCAATGTCAATGAGAATTGTATCATTGCCTGTTTCAACATAAACAGCTTTCTGATCATACTG
>CAZKKX010000043.1:0-17239 GCA_964553505.1 uncultured Eubacteriales bacterium
GTGAGCATGTTCGCTTGAAAGCAGCAACGCAGAAATTCGGAGATTTTCAACAGCCCGAGCAGATATCATCTGATATCTGCTCTTTCATATACTAAATTACCACCCATAAATGTCATTTCCACCTGCATGTTTTTTATTTCCGAAGGCTTTATCATATAAATATCATCCGACATAACAAAGAAATCTGCTAATTTGCCCTCTCCTATTATTCCCTTTCTTTCCTCATCATAAGATGCATACGCACTTCCCTTTGTGAAAATTCCTATGGCTTCGGAAACAGATAGCTTTTGGTCAGGGAGCCACCCCCCTTTTGGGAATCCATTGACATCTTGTCTGTTTATTGCCGCATGAAGGTTTAAAAAAACCTGATAGAATTCACAATAAGGATAGTCGGAACCTCCCGCAACGTGCACCCCTTCATCCAGCATTCTTTTAAAGTTATATGTATATTTGGCGCGCTCTTTTCCTACTCTGTCTTCAACAATATGCAAATCATAATCCAGAAATATAGGCTGAACATGGGCGATAACTCCAAGTTCTCGAAATCTATTAATTATTTCTTTTTCAGTAATCTGGCAGTGGATAATCGAATGCCTCATATCTTCTTTATAAACAGATTTTTTTGCTTTTTCAATACTATCTAACGCACTATACATAGCCGCATCCCCAATACAATGGACAGCTACCGTCATATTGGCTGCCTGTGCTGTTAATACCCATTCATCCAACTCTTCCTGTGTAAAACACGAAATACCAATAGATGCGGGATCATCCGAATAAGGTTCCCGTAATAAAGCCGTTCTGCCGCCCAGAGCACCGTCTCTTACTAATTTTAGCGGCCCAATTTTAAAATAATCATCACCATATCCGGTTTTGTAACCTTTTGATAAAAAATCCTTATATGTATTTATATCTCTAAATATACACTGCTCATATATTCTAATTTTCAATTTTCCTGCTTCTGCAAGCTCTTTATATGCATTTAGAATTTCCTCATAATGGATTCCCGGCAACGCATCCAAGTCTTCAGTTTGCACGGAAGTAATTCCCTGTGCGGCATATGCGTCGGCTGCCTCCATAATCATGAGCTTTATATCCTCTCTTTTAGGTGGATTAACACAATTGAATATATAATCACGAGCATTTTCTCTGAAAATACCTGTCGGTTCACCTTTTTCATCTACATCAAAATGTCCTCCTTCAATTTGAGGAGTATTCTTTGAAACGCCCATTATTTCCAATGCTTTGCTATTCACTGCAATAACATGACCACACACTCTTGTCATATAAATGGGGGTTTCCTTCGAGATTTTATCTAAATCATAACGGTTGAGAAATCTCTTCTCCTTAAAAATGTCCTGATTCCATCCTCTTCCTTTCACCCAGTCCTTTTCACTCATATCGCTATTTTTTAAAAAAGATTTTGCTCTTTCTATCACCTCGTCAATACTCTTTGAACCGTTCAAGTCCACTTTGGTCAGACTGTATCCGAACTCCAGCAAATGCATATGGCTGTCATTAAAACCAGGTACAACTGTTTTATTCCGAAGATCCAGAATCTTGGTATCTTCAGTCCTAAAATTCAAGACTTCTTCATTGGAGCCAACCTTAACAAATTCACCGCCATTTATAGCCATTGCTTCTGCTTTTGGATATGCATCGTTCATGGTAATGATATTTCCATTTATCAGAATTAAATCCATTTTTATCTCCCTTCAAAAAAACGATTCTGCTACTTCATCAATTCTAAAACCGCAAACTTAAAAATGTCAGGAATCATTTCAAAAGATGATTTTATATGTATTCTTTCAGTAAACTTGTGCGCATCCTTTGAAATAGGCCCAATGTTTACAACAGGTAAACTTAATTTCTTTATTTCTTCGAAAGGTATGGAATAACCGTTATCCAATATGGGCATATTGGGTTTCAAACTCTTTACAACCAGTTCGTATTCCTCTATTCCTGTATAACATAAATCTGCAATCCCAAAATACTTCTTCAACTGCCATCTTTCATGATATTTGACCCGGCTGTACTCATTGACACTATCCAAAACTTTGAGCATATGTCTTTCTTTCTCAGTCTCTCCTTTATTTGTTCTGTGAGGATAATAAGGCGGTCCATATGCAATTACTATTTTTGGCTCTTTGTCCGGGCATAATCTGACAACCTCTTTAATAATGTCTATGGTAAAAAGCCTCTCATCTTTAAACTTGTTCCTGTTTTCTTTCATATACTTCTTCATGTGCATATCAAATGACGGTCCTATTTCATTTAAGTTATCCGCATATATTTCTTCATATGTAAATACCTTTGGTGTCCATGGACACTCATATCTGATTCCTGTTAACTTCTCAAAATCTGCACAAGATAATTTGAACTGCTCCAAAACTTTATTAAAAGCCTTATGTGCAGTTTCCTTTAATAACCGCATTATTTCGTCCGGTGTTTTACTGACGGTATACAGCGTATAATAAGAATAGGCATATGCACAGGTTGAAACATTATAATGCTCCTTCGTATCCCTTATTTGAAGAACCGTAGGCGGTCCGGTAAAATGTCCTTCATTGTGATCCATAAATCGAAGATTTAAATTCATTTGCCTTTCTATTTCGGCTACCATGGTTCCTGCGTTCAAACCTTTATACACTTCACTGGAATGAGTCTCTTTTCCCATACAATAAAAAACGGGAAGAACTTTTCCTTCACATCCCACAAAAAAATTATGCATACCATCACCACTACTGATAAAATCCGGCTCATTTATAATGTATGCTCTAAAATCCAAATCATATCTTTTCCCAATATCATTAATAATAGGTACTGCAGCCAACATTCCAACAGAGTTGTTTTCTTCATCCGGAACAGAAACAAACAAAATATTTCCCGAAAGCGTTTCTGTTTTACTGCTTAAATCTTCAATCAATGCAATTCCAAGAGCTTGACCATATTTCATGTCATTGATGCCTCTCCCGAAAAGCCATTCTCCCGAAAGCAAATCTTTTTTAGCATCTTCCGGAAGGCTGTCAGGGTTAAGCATTTTTTGTTAATTCTTCAGGATTCAATGCAAAATCTTTGTATTCTCAATATCCGTCAAAATCCACAATATCGTGATGTCCGAAAACAATTACTGTACTATCTCCCTGTCCTCTTACAAATGCAGATATAACACATCTTCCATACTTGTCATTTTCAATAGCATGTCTGTTTAGATACTCAGGATGCTGTTGAAAATATGTAATTTGATTCAATAAGTCATATATCTCTTCTTCGATTACCACTTCACCTTCCGTTTCAGAAATACTGGGAATGGAAACCAATTTAAGTAATATCTCTTTAATTCTATCCTCTACATACCATGACACTCTATCACCTTCTTAATGCGATTTGAATACGTTTATATCATAATATTTGTTCAGGCAGAAAATATCCCTGCCTGAACAAATATTTCAGAACATTATCAGTTAATTGAGCAATTATTCATTCTTGCTTAACTCCGGATCCCTCTACTATAATTGACTTTATATCCCAAGTGTTCTATGTATGGTTTTACTTTTTTAACATATAAATGATATTCGTTGTCAATATTCTCTATCCTATTAAATTTATTTTGCTGATACAAAGTCCTTTTGTATCTTTCCTTATCCTTCTCGTCCTCGAATACTCTATCTGCGATAAGCATTTTCCCCCTTTGACTCATCAGTTTTACAAGATGATTGATTGCTCTGGTCTGAGATTCATAATTTATATGATGAAGCATAAAGGTTGATACTATTAAATCATATGTTCCAATATTTAAAATATCTTCATCCAGAATATTCCCTAATATAAAGCGGGGCCACTTAAGCTTTTCTCTGGCAACAGCCAGCATAGCATAGCTGTTGTCCAATGCCGTCAACTGATAATCGTCGGAAAAGCTTTCCCAAAGCGTACATGTTCCACAACCAATATCAATAATTGATGATTTGATACCTGTATTTTTGATGGATTTCGTCATCTGTATGATTCCATCCTTATAGCCTTGATCCTGTTCCAGATACTTCTCATAATATCCTATTGCCATTTGATCAAAATTCCATTTGTCGATAAAATCTTTACTTAAAGAACTGCTTTCTTTAATACCGCAGGTGCGTTTAAAAACTATATTTAAAATATCATTTTGTTCTGCTAAAACTTCATTGATACTATCTTTAAGAACATTCCTTATTCTATATAATTCCGTAATTCTGGCTTCTACTGCTTTTAATTGAATATAGAAACTATAGGAAGAATCTTGCTCCTTTTCATTCAGGTACAATATTTTTCTGATTTGATTCAAAGAAAACCCGATTTCTTTTAAAGTCACAATGGCTTTAATCTGCATAATATCATCCAGAGAATACTCTCTGTAATTGTTTTCTTTTCTCTCCGGATTAATCAAATTATGCTGTTCATATACTCTTAACATTTTAGGAGTTACTTGAAGCTGCCGACATACCTCTTTTGTCTGCATCATCCATCTCTCTTTCACGTTTATTTTAATCTCTGCCCCAAGGGCAGGGTCAATAAAAAAAAAGAAAAAAAATGTTTTTTTTGCTTTAGTTGTTTGAAAATCCACATACTTACATTATAAAAAATATTTTCATTTTGTCTATTTAGAATCAAAACTACCCGACAAACTCAGAAAAGTATTGATAGCATAAGAAAAAGAGACTCTACTTACGCAAAATCTCTCTACATATTATATTCTATTCTCTATAATCTATACTTACGGCAATATAACAATATTATTGGCAACAGGTCTTTCTTTCCCATCTGAAGGCTTATTTAAAACCTTACCGTTAAAATACATAACGCTTGAGCCTCCGCCGTCAAGATTATAAGCTTCTTTCACACCTAATTCCAACAGTTTTTCTTGTAATCTTTCCAAAGTAACTCCTGAACTCCAATCATTTTGTCTCCCATCGATAACAATAAAAATTAGATCATCATTAGCATACTTTCCAATCATGGTGCGGGGTTGCTTAGTCTCTACCCAGTCTTTGGGAATATCAACTATGCTCCCACCCTTTAAAAGGATTGGAATAAAGCTTACACCCTGATAAGCGTTCAGCCCTGTAATATCTTTTTCCTTCTGAGGAACCGTACCTATTACCTCTCCGTCTTCATCTATTCCGGCAAAAAATAAATCTCCCGGGTACCCATTAAAAGGCTCTACTAATTTACCATCTATAACAGTATTACCAATAAGCCTTGCGTATTTCTTCCCCTCTCTGTCCTCATAATAGAATCCTCCGCCATTTACTGCAAAGATTGCTCCTTTTCTTTTTGCCGCCTGTGAAGTCGTTTCAGTCTCTCCTAATTTATCTTTAGCCAAAGTAACTTTAAAAGAATCCGACTTGAAAAGTTTTATTTTTGCTATAAACCCCCGGTATCCCAATTCATCCAGTTTAAATATTTTTATTTCATTATTCTTACTCTTATGAGCAGCAACTGCCGCCCCTAACATATTTAATATTTTCTGCTCATATATATCATTGGAAAGATTTGTGTACTCACTACTTGCCTCAGCTAATTCATCCAAAATGTTGCTTTGCCTGATGAATACATCATGTTGAGATTGAACCAATAACCCTAAATCACTTATGGTATTTCCCAATTTGTTTGTTTCGTCGCTCAAGTCCATTATACTGCTTTTAACTACTTCTGAATTCACCATCATTCCTTCTGCATCTTCGACAAACTGAAAGCAAACTATATAAATAGAAAGAAATGGTGCCATCAGAAGCAATAAAAACGTATTAATTTTTAACATTATGGCGCCTCCTGTAATACTTCCAGACTCTTCTCCAGCTCCTCAAGCCGTTCATCCAATGCTTCTAACTGCCTATCAATACTTTTTTGCAAAGAACCTGTATCAGATAAGGAGCTCCCTGTATCATCAATGCTGTTTCGTAATTCTGATATTTCATTCTTCAGCAATATAATTTGCTCATCCAACTCCGACAAACTCATCGCATTTTGCTGTTGCACATTTTTTATACTGGTATCGATATATTCTTTGGCATTTGTATATCCATAATAAACTACGCCGCCCCATATACCTATACATATTATAATCATTAAAATTTTAGTCAATCTATTTCGCGAAACTTTTTTTGCCTTGCGTCTTTCTCTTCTTTCGTTTATTTCATTATCCTCTGTAATTATTTTAGTCACATTGCTCCTCCTTTACACTAAAAGTCTTATTATATGCTACAACAAACGACATGATTTATCAATGACGCGGATTGTTTTTAACTAATTTTTAATATTCAAAAGTGTATCTAAAATCGTAATTATATTCTCAAATTTGAGATTCGCTGTATGCCGACACGATAAAAATCCATCGACAAAAATCTTTTTAAGCTTTAAATTTAAAGCTTAAAGCTATTGTTTGATAGTTAACTAACGCTTTCGGCATGATATTTGCATTTTCTGGTGATGGGTTAAATTAGATACAAAATGTAATCGTTTACATTGGGATTGATTCTCGGAGAATTTGAATGTAATTGTATTAATTATATCGTGATATTCATTAAATGTAAACGGTTTCAGAAATGCTTTACACCTTAGTAATATGCAATTTTGAAAGGAGAGAAAAAAAATGGGTAGTGTTACCACAACAGAATTTGAAGTTTTGAACAATCAATTAACTTCAAATATTGACAAAATTTTATCTGAAAATGAATACAACGCTTCTAAATTAGTTGGTATTCTATTGGACATCCAGGATATTATTCCCCAAAAATACATCCCTATGGATGTAGCCGCTTATGTCGCATCTGAGTTAAATATTCCTCTCACAGGCGTATATGACGTTATCACTTTCTATGCTTCATTATCGGATAAACCCCGTGCTGAAAATGTTATTAATCTCTGCAAGAGTATTGTATGCAGGACCAATAATTATTTGAATCTTCAAGAATCCCTTGAAAAGATTCTTGGTATTAAAGTAGGCGAATCAACTGCCGACGGAAAGTTTTCTCTTGAATACTCTGCCTGCTTTGGAGCATGTGATGTAGCTCCTGCGATTAAGATAAACCAAGATGTTTATGGGAATCTTACAGAAGAAAAATTAGAAGAAGTTATCAGTCGATACAGATAGGAGGTTAATAAAATGTCAAAAACGGTTAGTCTGATTACAGAAAACTATAATAAATATAATCCTGATTTAATAGATGAATACATTAATATTGGCGGCTTTACAGGGCTTAAAAATGCTCTGAATATGTCATCTGATGAGGTTATAAACATAGCAAAAGCTTCAAAAGTCATGGGCAGAGGCGGTGCTGCATATCCTTTGGGTCGAAAATGGGAACAGGCTAAATCAGTACCCGGTAATAACAAAGTTGTTATCTGTAATGCTGATGAAGGAGAGCCCTGTACTTTTAAAGACAGAAGTATGTTGGAAAAGGATCCCTTCAGATTGATTGAAGGAATGGCCATTGCCGGATATACGGTTGGCGCACAGAATGGCTATCTGTATATAAGAGAAGAATACAGGCATTTGCAGCCAAGAATGAAAAATGCTATAAAACAAGCTAAAGAAAAAGGCTATCTCGGCAACAATATTTTAGGCACCGATTTCAATTATGATATTCATATTTATTCAGGTGCCGGTGCCTATGTATGTGGAGAAGGTTCTGCTTTAATTGAATCTATAGAAGGAAAAAGCGGTCGTCCAAGAATTAAACCGCCTTTTATTAAGCAATGCGGCTTAAACCTGCTTCCGACTTGTGTAAATAATGTGGAAACATTGGCAATAGGTACCGCTCTTTTGACTCATGGGGCAGATAAATATCTGAGTTACGGAACTTCTGATTGCCCTGGAACAAAAATGATTAGTATTGCCGGCAATGTAAACAAACCTGGCGTTTATGAAATACCTTTCGGATTAACTCTAAGGGAAATTATTTATGATATTGCAGGCGGCGTTCCTGGAAATAAAAAAATTACTCTATTCCAATTAGGGGGTGCTTCAGGAAAAATTGGTCCTGCAAGCTTGTTGGATACTCCTTATGCTTACGATGATCTCCATAAAGTTGGATTAGTAATAGGTTCAGGTGCATTTCTTGTTATTGATGAAAATATGAGTGTATTGGAATTCTTAAGATCTATTCAGGAATTCTTCTGCCATGAAAGCTGTGGAAAATGTACACCGTGCCGTGAAGGTAATAAGCAAATCGCTCATATTCTTGACCGATTACTTGCAGGAACCCAAAAAGATACTGATGTCAGCACATTGATACGTTTAGCAAAACTAATGTCTCAGGCTTCCTTCTGTGGTTTAGGCGAAACGGCTCAATCCGCATTACTCAATGCTATACGATATTTCCCTGAAGAATTCGGATTACAATAAGGAGGGATAAACAATGAAAGAGGTTAAATTATATATCAATAATCAAGAAATTGTTGTTCCCGAAGGCACAACAATACTCGAAGCAGCCAAAAAAATCGGCATAAATATTCCCACACTCTGTTATCACCCTGATCAGACTATTAAAGCTAACTGCCGTGTCTGTGTGGTTGAAGTAAAAGGCAGCAGAAAACTGTCGGCTTCATGTTCAACCCCGGTTTGGAATGGTATGGAGGTTGTTACAACTTCTAAAAAGGTTTTAGATGCACAAAAAGGTGTTGTTGAACTATTAATCGCTTCACATAATCAAGATTGCCTGAATTGCCAAAGAAATGGCACCTGTGAACTTCAAAATTTAGCAGAAAGATTTAACATTACAAAGACAAATCTGGATATGGATGTACTTGATATTCCTATTGATGATACAAATCCTTCAATCGTTAGAGACCCCAGCAAATGTGTCAAATGCAACAGATGCGTTGAGGCTTGCAGAAATACACAAGGTGTTGATATTTTGACATATTCTCACAGATCTGACGAATATATCATTTCCACACCTTATAATCTTCCCTTGAACAGTACACTATGTACGTACTGCGGACAATGCTCCGCCGTATGCCCTGTCGGTGCTATTGTAGAAAGAGATGATACGGATAAAGTATTCGATGCCATTGCAGATGAAAGGAAACATGTCATTGTACAAGTTGCTCCAGCTATCAGGGTATCATTAGGAGATGCTTTCGGACTATCCGAAGGCGAAATCGTAACAGGTCAAATGGTAAATGCTCTAAAACAGCTTGGATTTGATAAAGTCTTTGACACAAACTTTACTGCCGATCTGACCATTATAGAAGAAGGCAATGAATTGATTCACAGATTAAAGAATGGCGGAACCCTCCCTATGATTACGTCCTGTTCTCCAGGATGGATCAACTACATTGAAGGTAAGTACGATCATTTACTGGATCATCTTTCTACCTGCAAATCTCCGCAGCAGATGTTATTATGCTGAAAAAACCGGTATCGACCCAAAAGATATCATTACCGTATCTGTTATGCCTTGTACTGCTAAAAAATATGAAGCACAACGTGATGAATTTAATACGGAAGGCGTTCAAGATGTGGATATAGTTTTAACAACAAGAGAGCTTGCTAAAATGATCAAAATGAGCGGGCTTGATTTTAGAGCACTTCCTGAAACCGAATTTGATTCACCATTTGGAATAGGGACCGGAGCGGCTGTTATCTTTGGTGCTACAGGCGGTGTAATGGAGGCAGCTCTCAGAACAGTATATGAAGTCGTTGTAGGCAAAGCTATGCCTTCATTAGACTTTGAACCTGCGAGGGGCTTAAAAGGCATCAAAGAAGCTGAAGTAGATCTTAATGGCACAAAAGTAAAAGTTGCCGTTGCACACAGCCTGTCAAATGCTAAAAAAGTAATGGATATGATAGATAAAGGCGAATGCCCGTATGCATTTATTGAAGTTATGGCCTGCCCAGGCGGATGTATCGGCGGAGGCGGACAACCGATCAATACAACACTTGCAACAAAAGCAAAAAGAATTGAATCAACTTATAAGATTGATAGCGAAAAGCTTCCATACAGAAAATCTCACGACAACCCTGCCATTAATCAACTGTATGACGAGTATTTGAAAGAACCCCTTGGTCACAAATCTCATGAATTGCTTCACACTCACTATCAGCCAAGGAACAAAAAAGTAGCAAACATTAAACTCAAATAGGTCATTAATAATAAGGATGGGAAAACTCCCATCCTTTATTTTTAGATTTATTTTTTTAGATTAGATTCTATTTGAGTATGTTTCTGTTGATATAATTACTGTCTATTTTGTATTTCTGTCTTCGATGCCTTCTTCTTTTGATTCTTCTAACATTCAATATAACGATCAGTCCAATGTATCCTAATATTGCTAAAATCACAAACAAAAGCACGATCTTGAGACTCTTAAAAGCCCCCCCAGCTTTTACCGCCATGGACGCAGCGAAACTTTTCTCGATTCCTGCAGACGCAAATAGCGCTATGGTATCCACTTCTTCTCCATTAATAGTCACATTTATACTTCCTAACCTATCCCCTTTATCAACAGGTGCTGTTAAATCCTCAGGTAACATGACTTCTTTTTTAATATTGGCCTCATCAAAATCTTTGGATACTGTTTTAACTATATCTTCAGTAACAACTGCATCCACAAATTTTGTCGCACCTCCTTGAACTCTTACAATTCCCGCTAAATCACCCTGCTTTTGAATATCAATATTTTTGTAATCATTCAAACCATGGTCCAACAGCTTTCTGGAATCCAGATACACAGAATTTGGATCAGATTTTAATACAACCGATATCACTTCACGATTATTTTTTTCTGCAGAGGCTACAAGGCAATACCCCGAAGCAATAGTATATCCGGTTTTAACTCCTGTAGCATATTCATACATTGGTGCTACATATTCCCCATTATAGTCGAAAATTTTCTTGCTGTCCCAAAGCATTCTATTGGTAATCCTAAAATATCTGTCATCCTGCTTATTGGTAGCCGGCATGTGGTAATTTACAATGGTAATAATTTCTCTGAACTTGTCTTTCTTTAAGGCATGCTTGGCAATCATTGCCAGATCATAAGCAGTGGTATAATGCTCTTCATCCGGGAGACCATTTGGGTTATTGAAATGCGTATTCAAAGCGCCTAATTCTTCAGCCCTTTGATTCATTCGATTGCAAAAATTTTCCACACTTCCGGAAATATGTTTTGCCAATGCAACAGCAGCATCATTGGCAGATTCAATGAGCAAAGCATGTAACAATTGCTCTATCGTTACTCTTTCATCTTCCAAAAGATAAATTCTACTACCTTCTGTAAAGGGTGTTTCATCATCAATTATAACTGTCTCATCAAGATCGCAATTTTCAAGTGCAAGTATAGCAGTCATTATTTTTGTTGTACTTGCAGGATACATCTCCTGATGCATCTTCTTATCATATAAAATTTCTCCTGTCGTTCCATCTATTAATACTGCGGTCTCTCCTTTGAGATTTATACTCTGATTGGAATAGATATATGTGGTGGAAAAAAGAAAAATAATCGTTATAGAAAGCATTGAGCAAATAGTTTTTTTCATTTGTCTATCACCTTATGTCATTTTTTGTCGTATATATCAACCAAAAAAGTATATCATATGAAAGAGTCTTAGTCAAAGATTGGTGGCATTTGTTTGTGCAATGCATTTACATGTTACTATTATATTATACTCTTATAAATATTCCCCTTATTGGGCTTGTTTATTTAAAAAGATACTATATAATATTCATATGTGAAATGAATTATAAAGAATTATTTTGGGGTGTTATTACAAAATGATGATTTTAAAAAGATTCGGAAAAATACTAAAAACTCAATTCAAAAATTATTATTCCTTCGTGATTGTGCCAAACACCAATAAAAACTACTTTCAATTGAGAATAAGAAAACTGTATTTTCATGTATTGATTATTTTGCTGCTTTCATTAGGAATCTATTCTTTAAGCTTAACCTTGGCTAATAAAAAAATAAGCTCTTCTATAAGTAAAAATGTTGCGGAAATTAATACACTCACCACGCAGAATGAATATCAGAAAGAATACATATCTGAATTGGAAAATCAACTTGAAATTATGAATGAAAAACTGTTGGAACTGGAAGCTTTGGAGGGTTACATAAAAGATATCACCGGCTATGAAGAGGAAACCGAAGAAGAGACAGAAGAAGAATAAAAATAAAGTATCATTCAGTCTCTGCTTAAAAAGTAATCTGTTAATTTATAACCTGCATCAAAGTAATTTCCGCTTTTTTCCGAAGCAACTTCATCAAAAGCGTTTCTTTCATTATATTTAACTTTTGTGCTGTCATACAGCATATAAGGCACCGGTTCGGAGGTATGCGTCCGAATAGATAATGGAGTAGGATGATCCGGCAAAATCATAATCCTGAACGACTCCTGTTGAGAATCCAGGTATTCAAATATCGGCTTAACAATTTTTTCGTCTATAATCTCCATTGATTTTATTTTACCTTTACAATCTCCTTGGTGACTGCATTCATCAGGTGCTTCAATATGAACATATATAAAATCTTTTCCATCCTGTAAAGCTTTAATACCGGCTTTCGCTTTTCCTTCAAAATTCGTATGTATAGTCCCTGTGGCTCCTGGCACATCAACTGACTCAAGTCCGGCACAAATTCCAATACCTTTTACCAAATCAACTGCCGATATAACACTTCCTGTAAGATTATATTTTTGGGTAAAGGATTTTAATCGAGGCTTCTTCCCTTGTCCCCATATCCACGCAGAATTTGCAGACTTTAAGCCTTTCTTCTTCCTATCTATATTAATCGGATGTGTACTAAGAAAATCATAGCTTTTTATCATCATGTCAAGTATAATTTCCGAGCTTTTTCCTTTTGGTAGATATGCATTAATCTTTTTATCCAAAATATCATGGGGAGGTGTCAGTTCAAAAGTATCAAGACCATTTTTCCATACCATTACATGACGATAACTCACTCCCGGGTAGAAAGAAATCTCTTTCGTTCCCAGTACTTCATTAATATGATTTATCAGTATTGAAGCCTCCTCACTTGTAATCTCTCCTGCACTATTATCAATCATATTTTTGTCAATATAAGATGCTTCATCCGATAATGTAACAAGATTACAGCGGAATGTAATATCAATATCCGACAAGTCTATACCCATACTCACCGCTTCAAGAGGAGATCGACCGGTATGATAAACAAGAGGGTCGTAACCCATTACGGATAAATTAGCCGTGTCACTGCCGGGAGACATACCTTCGGGAATGGTTTTAACCTGTCCTATTTCGCCTCTTTTGGCAAGACTGTTGACTGCAGGTAAATATGCAGATTGTAAAGGCGTCATATTTCCTAAAGCTGAAATTTTTTCATCAGCCATTCCATCTGCCAGTATAAGAATATATTTCAAAATGAACACTCCTCTTCTTCAGCAATCAGTGTTTTCAAATGGTCAAAAACTCTAATGATTATTGTATCATATCCTAAATCAATCTTCAATTTTTCCTTAATTTCTATCTTCACCTATTAAATTTGACGGCAGACCTGCATAAGACAAACCCTTATCTACGAATCATACTTGAGAAACACTCTTTTTTCAAGTATGAATCACCGATTTTCTTCCAGTATACTATTGACTTTATAATCAATATTATATATTATCATGAATATATTTCACTTGATTGATATTTTTTTATCAAATGATAGGAGGTTTCAAAATATGAGAAGAATATTTAATTTTTCTGCAGGTCCCTCAATGCTTCCTTTGGAAGTATTGGAAACTGCTGCAGCTGAAATGACTGATTATAAAGGTTCTGGTATATCTGTTATGGAAATGAGTCATCGTTCCAAAGACTTTGAAGGTATTATTACAGAAGCAGAAAATCTTTTGCGAAAACTTATGAATATTCCTGGAAATTATAAGGTTTTATTCCTTCAAGGCGGCGGTTCCAGTCAATTTTCTATGATTCCCTTGAATCTTTTTAGAAATTCTAAAAAAGCTGATTTTATCATTACCGGATCATGGACAAAGAAAGCCGCTTCTGAAGCAAAGCGGTATGGATCTGTAAACATATTGGCTTCTTCGGAGCCTGATATTTTCTCATATATACCTAAAATAAGCAAAGAGCACTATACTCCTGATGCAGATTATTTTTATATCACAACCAATAATACCATTTATGGAACCCGATATATGCACCTCCCTGATACAGGAAGCGTACCATTGGTAGGAGATATGTCTTCCAGCATACTGTCACAGGTGTATGATGTTTCCAAATTCGGTCTTATTTTTGCCGGTGCTCAAAAAAATATCGGTCCTTCAGGCGTCACCATCGTTATCATTAGAGACGATCTTATAGGTCATGCAGCAGATATAACACCTACTATGCTTGACTACAAAACACATGCCGAGAATGGTTCATTATATAACACACCTCCAACTTATAACATATACATTGCAAAACTGACTTTTGAATGGGTAAAAAAGCAAGGCGGAGTTGAGGGGCTGGAAAAAATAAATGAAGAAAAGGCCGCTCTTCTTTATGATTATATAGACAACAGTAATTTGTTTAAGAATCCTGTTGCCGAAGAGGATCGCTCCCTTATGAATGTTACTTTTGTAACAGGCTCCGATAATTTAGATAAGAAATTCTTAGCGGAAGCGGAAAAACAGGGTATGGTCAATTTAAACGGTCATCGTACTGTTGGCGGCATGAGAGCAAGTATCTATAATGCCATGCCTAAAGAAGGCGTTGCAAAACTGGTAGATTTTATGAAAAAGTTTGAAATGGAGAATAGATAGAGAAAGGATTTTTGATATGTTTAAAATCGCAACACTTAACAATATTTCCGCAAAAGGATTGATATGCTTTAATGATATATATCATATTACAGATGATATTAATGAAGCAGACGGCATTCTCGTCAGAAGCTTCAATATGCATAATATGGAATTTTCAAAAAATCTTAAAGCGATTGCCAGAGCAGGTGCAGGTGTCAACAATATTCCCATAGAAAAATGTACTGAAAAAGGCATTGTTGTATTTAATACGCCGGGTGCAAATGCAAATGCAGTTAAGGAAATAGTACTTGCCGGTTTGCTTCTTTCTTCAAGAAAAATAGCACGGGGTCTGCAATGGACAAGCAGTTTAAAAGGAAAAGGCAACGAAGTTCCTCAATTAGTTGAAAAAGGAAAAAAACAGTTTACAGGATCCGAAATCAAAGATAAGACTCTTGCTGTTATCGGGCTTGGTGCCATAGGTGTTATGGTTGCCAATGCAGCTTCCGCTCTGGGAATGAAAGTAATAGGGTACGACCCTTTTATTTCTGTTAAATCCGCTTTGGAGCTATCACGAAAAATCCAGTTAACAGATAACCTTGATGATTTACTAAACCAAGCGCATTATATTACACTTCATGTTCCCGTAATAGATGAAACAAAAAATATGATTAATAAAGATAAATTTTCAAAAATGAGAGAGGGCGTTAAACTGCTAAATTTTTCAAGGGGAGAAATCGTTAATGATGATGCACTTATCGAAGCCATTAACATAGGAATCGTAGATCGATATGTAACAGATTTTCCCAACGATAAACTTCTTGGAATAGAGAGTGTTTTAGCTGTTCCTCATCTTGGTGCATCAACACCCGAGTCTGAAGAAAACTGTGCAATCATGGCTGTTGAAGAAATAAGCGACTACCTTGAAAACGGCAACATTACAAATTCTGTCAACTTTCCCGACTGCACACTGGGAGTTTGTAATACTGCAGGAAGAATTGGCGTTCTCCACAAAAATGTGCCTGCTAAAATCAGCCAAATCACAAATACTATGGGTGAACTGAATATTAATATCAGCGATATGAATAATAGAAGTAAAGGATCAGATTCTTACACACTGGTAGATGTGGATACAAAAGTAACTGATAGCCAGATGGATAAACTTCGAAATGTTGAAGGCATTATTTCTGTAAGAGTAATTAAGTAAAGTCATATATAAATAATTTGTTAACTCTGTCACCAAGAATGGTCAAGAAAAAGGAGCTATTTAAGATGTATAAGATTGCTACACTCAATAATATCTCACCTAAGGGTTTAATATGTTTTAATGATAGATTTCACATTTCTGATGAAATCAGTGAAGCCGATGGCATTCTTGTGAGAAGCTTTAATATGCACGAAATGGATTTCTCCCCTAATCTTAAAGCCATTGCCCGAGCGGGTGCCGGTGTAAATAATATTCCTATTGATAAATGCTCGGAAAAAGGCATTGTAGTATTCAATACGCCTGGTGCCAATGCCAATGCTGTTAAGGAGTTGGTTCTTACCGGATTGCTCATATCATCCAGGCAAATTGTAAAATCCATTAACTGGACCACCGGTTTAAAGGGAAAAGGTAGTGAAATCGAAAAACTAGTTGAGAAAGGCAAAAAGCAATTTTCAGGTAATGAAATTAAAGGTAAGACACTGGCAGTAATCGGGCTGGGCGCCATTGGTGTAATGGTAGCAAACTCAGCCTCGGCACTTGGTATGAAGGTCTTTGGATATGATCCTTTTATATCAGTAAAATCAGCCCTTGAACTATCGAGAAAAATTCGATTATCCAATAATCTGGAAGATGTGTTAAGTGAAGCGGATTATATCACTCTACATGTCCCAATGATAGAAGACACAAAGCATATGATTAACAAAACAAGCTTTTCTAAAATGAAAGAAGGTGTAAAGTTGCTAAATTTCTCACGAGGAGAAATAGTAGATGATGATGCCCTTATGGAAGCAATCCATTTAGGTATTATACACCGTTATGTAACAGATTTTCCAAACGATAAGCTTCTTGGTATCGAAAATGTACTTTGTGTTCCTCATCTTGGTGCATCTACTCCCGAATCTGAGCAAAACTGCGCTATCATGGCAGTTGATGAAATCAGTGACTATCTGGAGAACGGCAATATCACCAATTCCGTTAATTTCCCTGATTGTTCTTTGGGTATTTGCGTTACAGCCGGAAGAATTGGTGTTCTTAACAAAAACATTCCAAACATGGTTGGTAAAATTACTAATGCATTAGGTGAATTAGATATTAATATCAGTGAAATGAATAACAGAAGCAAAGGACCTTATGCCTATACGTTAGTAGATACCGATACCCAGGTAGATAACCGCCAGCTGGATATGCTGAGAGATATTAACGGCATCATTGCTGTAAGAGTCATTAAATAATTTCAGTTAATAATAAAAAAAGTGGCTATCGCCACGCTGTTCGATGCAGACTTT